>JARKSS010000311.1 GCA_029974175.1 Vicinamibacterales bacterium | reverse complement strand
GCTCCAGAATTCGTCGGCTTCCGGAAGGCCCAGCGGCAGCAGCACCGCCGCGCACAAGTACAGGCTGCCGGTCGAGATATACCGCTCGCCGATGACCGGCTGGTGCCCGCAGACGCCGATGTGCAGCCACCCGTCAGTGTCGAACGTGCCCGGTGCCTCGAGCGATCGCCGCATCGCCGCCGTCAGGGCCGAGCGGACCGAGCAAGGCGTCAACCCCGCCGGCAGCGCGTGCCGCAGCGCCACCTGCGCCAGCAGCTGGAACGCTCCCGTGCGGTAGGCGAGCGACCTCCCCACGAGCGGCCAACTGCCGTCGGGTGCGATGAGCCGTTCCTGGATGGCCGCGTAGCGCTGCGCGCGCCTGGCGACCGGCCCGGCCAGCGCCTGCCACGCGGGGGAGGTGCCGCCGCACGCATCGAGCACGTCGAGCAGCATCGGCTGGATCACGAAGCTGTTGTAGTAGTCCCAGTGGAGCTCCGGGCCGTCGCCGTAGATGCCGTCGCCCTTGTACCACTGCTCGTGCTGCCGCAGCGCGTAGTCCACGCGCACCCGGTCCCATCGCGCGCCCATGCGTGCAAGCGCCGCCTCGACCGTGGCCGAGAAGAGGAGCCAGTTGTTGAACCCCGGCTGGATCGCGCGGGTCGATTCCAGGGCGGCGACGAGAGAGGCCTGCGTGGACGGCTCGAGCGCCTGCCACAGCGCCCGCGGGGCGCGAAGGATTGCCTGCGCGAGGAACGCGGCGTCGACGAGTGGTTGGCCCCCCTCGGTGAAGTTCAGCGCGTCGGGTGAAGACCGGTCGAGGCCGACGCGGAGGGCGCGGCGGGCAAGGTTGGCGTACCGCGCACGCGCAGCCCCCTCGGCCGTGGTGTCGCCATCCAGCTCGAGCCACGGCGCAATCCCGGCCAGGAGCCGCCCAACCGCCTCGAGGTGGGTCACCGCGCGCCGGTTGGCCGGCCCCTCGACCGGCATCCGCGACCTGAGCGTTCCCGCGGCGAGGTTCTCGAGCACCGGGTCGGCAAGACGGCGAAGCACCGAGATCCACCACGCGCGTTCCGCGGCACCGCCGGCAACGGCGCCGCCTTCCTGCGCCAACGTTCCCGGCTGCCGCAGCCCCATCGCGACGGTCCCGCTCGCCGCTGCCAGCTTCAGGAAGGTTCTCCGAGGGGTCAGCTCCTGCATGCCCGCATTGTGCACGTCCCGGCCCGGATATTCACGAGGATCTCTCGCCCTGGCCCGCATCTTGATACACCTGCCTGGTTGCGCGTCGTGCGGACGCGTCCTCCATTTCCCTTTGGATTGAGCACATCAGAGGAGGTAGGCCTCGTGAACGGCAACCTGAATGGCAAGCGCATCGCGATCCTGGTCGAGCAGGGATTCGAGCAGGTCGAGCTCGTCGAGCCGCGCAAGGCCCTCGAGCAGGCCGGCGCAAGAGTCGAGATCGTCTCACCCCGGCAGGGCAAGGTCCGCGGCTGGAACCACACCGAGTGGGGTGACGAGGTAGGGGTGGACAAGCCCCTCGATTCGGCGCGCGAGGCCGACTACGACGGCCTGATGCTGCCGGGCGGCGTGATGAACCCCGACAAGCTGCGAATGAACGAGAAGGCCGTGCAGCTGGTGCGCGCCTTCTTCGACGCGGGCAAGCCAATCGCGGCCATCTGCCACGCCCCCTGGCTGCTGGCCGAGGCCGGCGTCGTCGGCGGCGTCCGCCTGACGTCGTATCCCTCCCTCAAGACCGACCTTCGGAACGCCGGCGCCGAGTGGGCGGACGAGGAGTGCATCGTGGACCGGGGGCTGGTGACGTCGAGGAAGCCCGACGACATCCCGGCCTTCAACCGGAAGATGATCGAGGAGTTCGCCGAAGGGCGGCACTCCGGCCGCCGCACCATGACAGCGGGAGGCACGCGGTAAGAGGCCTGAGAAATGGGGCCTGGCCCCATTTCTCACTCGTTGGCTGCCTACCCAAGCAGCGCCGCGAACTGGTCGGCCGCGAGCGGGCGGCCGAAGTGGAAGCCCTGCGCCTCCTCGCACTGCTGCGCCCGCAGGAACTCCACCTGCACCCAGGTCTCGACGCCCTCGGCAATCACCCGCTGGTTGAGGCTCTTGCCCATGCTGATCACCGCCGTGATGATCGGCGACCCGTCCCGCGGCGCGATGTCGCGCACGAACGACTGGTCCACCTTCAGGGCGTCGATCGGGAACTGCGTCAAATAGCTCAGGCTCGAGTAGCCGGTCCCGAAGTCGTCGACCGCGAGCCGCAGCCCCATCGCCTTCAGCTCCCGCAGCACCTCGGCGGTCTCGTCCACGCTCTCCATCAGCACGCTCTCGGTCAGCTCCAGCTCGAGGAACCGCGGCTCGAGTCCCGTTTCGTCCAGCGTGCGCCTCACGCGCTCGAGGAAGTTCTTGCTCCGGAACTCGAGCGCCGAGATGTTCACCGCGATCGGCACGGGGTGCAGGCCTGCCGCCTGCCACTCGCGCGCCTGGCGGCACGCCTCGTGGAGCACCCACTGCCCGATCGGCACGATCAGGCCGCTGTCCTCGGCCACCGGCACGAACCGCTGCGGCGGCAGCAGCCCCCGCACCGGGTGCTGCCACCGGATCAGTGCCTCGGCGCCGATCATCCGGCCCGTCTCGAGGTCAACCTTCGGCTGGTAGTAGAGGAGGAACTCGCGCCGCTCGATCGCCCGGCGAAGGTTCCCCTCGAGCGCCTGCCGCTCGACGATCCGGGCGTTCATCTCGGGCGTGAAGAACTGGTAGTTGTCGCGCCCGTGGTCCTTCGCGTAGTACATCGCGACGTCGGCGTTCTTGATCAGCGTGTGAACGTCGGCGCCGTCCTCGTCGTACACGGCAATCCCGAGACTGGCCGTGACGTACAGGTCCTGCCCGTCCACCTGGTGCGGCTGCGCAAGCGCCGCCACGATCTTCCCGGCCGCTACGACGACGTCTTCCCGGTGCCGGACCTCGGAGAGGAGGATCACGAACTCGTCGCCCCCCTGCCGGCTCACCGTGTCGCTGGCCCGCACGGCGCCCGTGAGCCGCGACGCCACCGACCGCAGCAGCCGGTCACCCACCGCGTGGCCGAGCGAATCGTTGACGTGCTTGAAGCGGTCGAGGTCGAGGAAGATCACCGCCAGCTTGTGCTGGTGCCTCTGGGCCGAGGCGATGGCCGCCCCCACCCGGTCCACCAGCAGCGTGCGGTTGGGCAGGCCGGTGAGGGCGTCCCGCCTGGCCAGCCGCGAGATCTCCGCGTAGAGCGCCCGCTCCCGGATCAGGTGACTGCGCTCGGCCTCCGCTTGCTTCCTCGCCGAGATGTCCCGGACGGCCGCGATGACGACGGTGCCCCGCGCGGTCATCAGCGGCGACAGACTGATCTCGACCGGGAACTCGCTGCCATCCCTTCGCAGCCCGTACAGGTCGGGCCCACTGCCCATCGGCCTGCGCCGCATCCTGCGGTTGTAGCCCAGCCGGTGGCCGACGTGCGCGTCCCGGTACACCTCGGGCACGAGCACCTCCACTGGCTTGCCCGTCAGCTCCCCCGGCGCGTAGCCGAACAGCTGCTCGGCCGCGAGGTTGACCCTGACGATCGTGCCGGCCTCGTCGGCGACGACCAGCGCGTCGGGAGCCGCCTCGAGCACGTCCCTCGCCGAAACACCGTCATCCTCGCGCACGAGACCCGTCGCTCCGCTGGGCTTTGGCCGCCTCGTCATCGCGCCGCCGGGTCCATCCAGAAGACCTCCCAGTGGTGGCCGTCCGGATCGTAGAAGCTCCAGCCATACATGAAGCCGTGGTCCGTCGGGTCCATGGCGTGCGAGCCCCCCGCGGCGACGGCCTTCCCCACCAGCTCGTCCACCTCGGCGCGGCTCCCGCAGGAGAGCGCAAGAAGTGCTTCCGTGTAGCGGGACGTGTCAGCCGGCTCTCTCTTCGTGAAGGTCCGAAAGAAAGGCTCGGCGAGCAGCATGACGTACGCCTCGTCGCTGAGGATCATGCAGGCCGCGTTCTCGTCGGTGAACTTCGGATTGAAGCGAAAATCGAGGGCGCCGAAGAATTCCATCGCCCTCTTCAAGTCGCGCACCGGCAGGTTGACAAACAGCTTGCGCGAGGACTGGTCGGCCATCGTCTCCGTGCTCCAGGTCGTTCAAGGCCCGCGGCAACATTGCAGCGCGGAGCAGACGGGCCGTCTTTCACGATTCGTGCCGATCGCGCACAGGCGGGACGCCTGTGCTACTGGGTCCCACAGGCGGGACGCCTGTGCCACTGGGCTCCACAGGCGAGACGCCTGTGCTACTAGGCCCCACAGGCGGGACGCCTGTGCCACTGAGTTGTCACTGCGTCTCACAGGCGAGACGCCTGTGCTACTGGGTCACTGCTCGAAGAGGCGTGCGATCTCGTCCCGTGCCGGCAGCTCGAGCGGCTGCGTCCGGCCGGCAAGCGAGATGACCCGGCCTTCGGGCGCGGCGCGCAGTTCGGCGACCACGGCGGCGGGGATCGACAGGTCCTGCAGAACATCGAGAACGGGGCCGGCGTCGGAGGCGCGCGTGGCTGCCAGGAGCGCGCCCGAGGCGATGAGCCGAAGCGGATCGACGCCGAGAGCGTCGCAGATCGCCCGCGTCTCGGGGCGGATCGGGATGCGATCGCCGTCCACCGAGATGCCCAGCCCGGCCGCACCCGCCAGCTCGAGCAAGCCTGTGACGATTCCCCCTTCGGTGGGGTCGTGCATCGCCCGAACCACGCCGGTTCGCGCCGCGGCCAGGGCTGCCCTCACGACGCTGATGCCGGGGTTGTCGAGGAAGCCGGCCGCCCGGTCGAGCAGCGCCGCGGGGACGGCTCCCGCCAGCTCGGCCCGCTTTTCGCGGGCGAGGATCGCGGTCCCCTCGGTGGCTGCCACGCCGGCGAGGATGACGACGTCTCCCGCAACGAGCGAGTCCTTCCGCAAGAGCCGCGACGCCTCGACCTCGCCGATCATCTGTCCTACCGCAATCGGCCGGTCGAGGCCGGCCGTGACCTCGGTGTGGCCGCCGCAGAGGGTGACGCCGATCGACTCGCAGGCCGCCACCGCGTCGGCCACGATCGAATCGAGCAGCGCGGCATCCGCCCGCTTGGGCGGCAGCAGCAGCACGAGGGAGAGCCATCGCGGCGCCGCGCCCATCACCGCCACGTCGTTGGCGTTGACGTGCACGGCGTAAGAGCCGATGCGGTCGGTGGCAAAGGTGATCGGGTCGGTGGTGACGACGAGGCAGTTCCCGGCACCGATGTCGATGACGGCCGCGTCCTCGCCCGGCCTGGGCCCGACCAGGACGCGGGGGTCACGCCTCGGCAGCGCCGCGAGCATCGCCTCGAGCCGTTCGGCCGGCAGCTTGCCCGGCGGGAACACGGGCCACTCCCCGTCACGCACGGTGCGATGATACTCCGGGCCGGCGCGGTGGGCCTCGGCATATACTGATGCTTTGCGTTCGGCCCTCGAGGAGGATCCACGTCATGTTGATGCGGTTGTCGCGGGCGCTCGTCGTCGTTGGTGTGGTGGCCGTAGCCGGGTGCGGTGGCGGGCATGCGCCGTCCAACGAGTTCGGAAAGGAAGACGCGGATGCAGTTCGCCGGCTGGTTGCCGACTTCACCGCTGCCTACAACGCGAAGGACGTCGCGAAGCTTGCCAGCCTGTACTCGGGCAATGCGGTGCTCATGCCGCCCAACCGCAGCACCTTGCGCGGGGTGGATCTGCTGAAGAGCTACTTCGAGGCGCGGCTCAACGAGGAAGGGGCGACCGGCCTCGAGTTCGACGACCTGACCCTGGACGGCCAGGGCACCCTCGCCTACGTGTTCAGCACCTACCAGTTGTCCCTCCGCCCCGAGGGCGGGGCCGAGGAGCGCTACCGGGGGAAGAGCCTCTGGATCGCGCGCAAGCTCGCGAACCAGTGGCTGTTCGAGGTGCAGATGATGAGCAGCGACCTGCCGCCCGCCCTGCCGCCGGCGCCGGCCGAGCCGGAGAAGAAGTAGGCTTGGTCCTCGCGGTCGATCTCGGGGGAACGAAGACGGCGATCGCCCTGGTGGACGAGCACGGCGCCGTCCACCGGCGGTGGGGGCTGCCCGCTGCACGCACGCTCGAGGCGACTGTTTCCCAGGTTGCCGAGGCGGCGGCGGAAGGCGGCGGCCCCGGAGACGCGGTTGGCGTCATCGTTCCCGGCATCTACAACCCCGCCGCGGGCCGCGCCTGGTGCCCGAACCTGTGGGGGCGCATTGAGGTGCCGCTGCGCCAGGCGCTCGAGGCCGCGCTTGGCGTGGACGTGTTCATCGACAGCGACCGGGCCGGCTCGGTGCTGGCCGAGGCGTGGCTGGGCGCGGCCCGCGGCCTCGCCGACGTCCTCTTCGTGGCCATCGGCACGGGGATCGGCATCGGAATTTTGTCGGGTGGCCGGGTGGTGCGCGGCGCGGGCGGCGTCGCCGGGGCGGCGGGCTGGTTCGCGTTGACCACCGAGTGGAGGGACGCGTACGCCGAGGTCGGCTGCTGGGAGGCCGAGGCGGCCGGTCCGGCCGTCGCGCGGCACGCCGGGCTGCCCGATGCCGCAGCCGTGGTGGCCGCGGCGCGCGCCGGCGATTCCGGCGCCTTGGCGGCCCTGGACCGGGCCGCCCGCTTCACCGCGATGGGCGTCGCGAACCTGATCAGCGCCTTCGACCCCGAGGCGGTCGTGCTCGGCGGAGGCTTCCTGGTGGGTGCCGGCGACCTGCTGCTCGATCGCATCCGCGCGGAGGTCCCGCGCTGGGCGCAGCCGATCGCCGCCTCGCGCTGCCGCATCGAACTGACCCGATTCGGCGCGGACGCCGGCCTGCTTGGCGCCGCCCGTCTTGCCCTGGAACGCACCTGACATGTCTGCCACACGCTACTTCGACGCCATCACGCAGGTTCTCGATCGCATCCGGTCCACTCAGGCCTCGAAGCTGGAGGCCGCCGGCGAGCTGTTCGCGACGATCATCTCGAGCGGCAACCGCGTGTACCTCTTCGGCAGCGGCCACTCCGTCATCCCGGTGATGGACGTGTTCCCGCGCTACGGCAGCTGCGTCGGCTTCTACCCGCTCTACGACCCGCGCCTGATGTGGTCGAACGTCATCGGCCCCACCGGCGCGCGCGAGCTGCTCTGGATCGAGCGCCGCGAGGGGTACATCGAGCAGTTCCTCCAGAGCTACCCGATGGGCCCAGGCGACGGGCTGGTCGTCTTCTCGCACGGCGGCCTCAACGCCGCGGGGATCGAGGCGGCGCTCTACGCGCGGCGTCACGGCACCAAGGTGGTCAGCGTCTCGTCGCTCGAGAACGCGCGCACCGCGAAGCGGAGCCACTCGAGCGGCAAGGCGCTGCCCGACCTCGCCGACATCGCCATCGACAACTGCGTGGCGCCGGAAGACGCGCAGGTGGACGTCGGGCGGCGCGAGAAGGTTGGGGCCGGCTCGACGGTGGCGGTCGTGTCGATCGCGATGGCGCTAGTCGCAGAGACGGGGGCGCGGCTGGCCGCCTCGGGCCACGAGCTGGTCACCTTCGTTTCACCCAACGTCGAGGGGGTGGCGAAAGACCACAACCTGCGCGTGTTCGACGAGTACGCGCGGCGCTGGTTCGAGCGGGGACCCGGCCCGGTTGCGCGCTGACGCCGATGAGCCGCCCACCCTCGCAGCCGCCGGCGCCTCGCGGCGCCCTCGACGCGGTCGCCGCCGCAGCCATGCTCGTCTTCGGCATCATCGTCGCGCTGCTCGGCGCGGTGATGCCGATCCTCTCGAGCCGGCTCGCGCTGGGGCTGGGCGACGTGGGGACGCTGTTCCTCGCGATGAACGGGGCGATGCTGGCGGCGAGCCTGCTCGTCGGCCCGTCGATGGACCGGTTCGGGATGAAGGCGCCGCTCGCGATCGGCATCCTGCTGGCCGGCGGCTCGCTGGCGTCGATCGCCGCCGTCCCGGGCTTCGGCCCGCTGCTGGCCGCGGTGGCCTGCCTGGGCTTCGGTGGCGGCATCCTCAACGCGGGGACGAACACCCTCGTCGCCGACCTGCACGACGACCCTGACGCAAAAGCGTCGGCCCTCAACCTGCTGGGCGTCTTCTACGGCATCGGCGCGCTGCTGCTTCCCTTCGGCGTCGGGGCGCTGGTGGCCCGCGTGGGGTTGCCGGCGCTGCTGCTCGGTGCGGCCGCCCTCTGCCTGGTTATCGCGGTGGCCGCGGTGGCGCTCCCCTTCCCGGCCGCGAAGCAGGCGCAGGGCTGGCCGATCGCGCGTGCCGGCCGCTTCCTGCGGATGCCGTTTGTACTCGCGGCGGCGTTCCTCCTGTTCTTCGAGTCGGGGAACGAGTTCGTGCTGGGCGGGTACTTCGCGACCTTCCTCACGCAGGCGCTCGCCCTGCCGGCCGCGGCCGCGTCGTACCCGCTCGCGGCCTACTGGGCGGCGATCCTGCTCGGGCGGCTGGCGCTGAGCCGGGGGCTGCTGGCCCGGGTGGGCGCCCACACCGCCGTCATGGCCGGCGCGCTGCTCGCCCTGGCGGGCGCGCTGGCCGTCGCGTTCGCCCCCTCGCTTCCGGTCGCCGTCCTCGGCATCGTCCTCACCGGGCTCGCGCTCGCGGGTATCTTCCCGACCGTGCTGGGCATTGCCGGCGCCCGGTTCCCCGATCACTCGGGCACCGTCTTCGGAATCCTGTTCACGGTGGGGCTGACGGGCGGGGTGACCATGCCGTGGCTGGCGGGGCACCTGGCGGCCTGGGCGGGCCTGCGCCCGGTGTTCGCGCTGGTGGCGGCGAACTTCGCGGCCGTCGCCGTGCTGAACGCGGTCGCGCGGCGAAAGTAGGGGTGGGTGACGCGGGACGCCTGTCCCGCACAGGCGGGACGCAGAGGGCGCACAGGCGGGACGCAGAGGGAGCACAGGCGGGACGCCTGTGCTACTGGTGGGTGACCGTCAGGACATCGCAGGCTGCACGGCGGACCACCTGGGCGGTCGTCGAGCCGAACAGCGTGAGATCGATCGCGCCGCGTCCCCGCACGCCGAGCACCAGCAGGTCGGCTTCGGTTGCCTTCGCCAGCGCCAGCAGCTCGACGTACGGCCTCCCGATCCTCACCGTCTCGTCGACTGCCGGCTCCTGCCCCTCGCGCGCGGCCACCAGCTCGCGAAGCCGTGCGTGCGCCTTCTCGATTCGCTCCCGTCTCACCACCGCAAGCGGCGAATCCCCCTCCAGCACCTCGGGGTTCTCGGCCACCTCGACGACGTGAGCGATGGTGAGGCGCGAGCCGGCACGCTCGGCAATCGAGAGTGCGAAGTCGAGCGCGTGACCCGAGTCGGGCGAGAAGTCTGTCGCGCAGATGATCCGGCGGTAGCCCTGGAACTCGCCCTGCCTGGCCTGCTGCGCGGGAACGATCAGGACGGGGCACGGCGACTTGCGGAGCACCTTGTACGCCACCGAGCCGAGCGTCAGCCGATCGAACCCGCTGCGCCCGTGCGTGCTCATCACCACCAGGTCGGCCGCCATGGCCTTGGCCTCGGCCAGGATCCCCGCAACCGGGTCGCCCTCCCGCAGGACCAGCGGGACGTCCATCCCCTCGGCCAGCGGCGACGACACCTGCTCGTGCAGCTCGCGATCGATCTCCTTGCGCGCCTCGGGGACGCGGCGGAGCCACGCCGGGTAGGTGCTCTCGTCGCCGGGCGGCATGAAGCCGGCGAAGACGTGCAGCGCCACGACCTTCGCGCCGTACCAGCGCGCCAGCACGAGGCCGTGCTCGAAGGCGCGCTTGGAGAAGTCGGAAAGGTCCAGCGGGCAGAGGATTCGGTGAATCATGGCGTGCGGTCCTGCCGCAGCAAGTGGTCGAGGGTCACCGTGCCGCCGGGGGGTATTGTAACGAACTCGTCCCCCCAGGGCCCGGCGAGCAGCTGCCGCAGGTAGCGTGTCGAGCCTGGAATCACCTCGTGACGCAGGCCGAAGGTCTCGGCGATTGGCCGGGTGCGTTCGGTCACGCGCGCCAGCGGGCAGGCGCCGGTGTCGATGACGCCGAGGCGCTCGTAGGGGGCGAGCAGCATCGCCATCACCTGCTTCGCCCGCTCGGCCCCCATCGTCGCGACCGCCCGCTGGTAGTCGGACCAGACGTTCGTCTCGTGCTCGAGCCAGCCCTCGGTGAGGAAGTAGGTGGGGGTCTCGCCGGCAACCGCCTCGCGCCGCTCGGCCGATCCGAGCAGCAGGCTGATGCAGTCGTCCGCCCGGGGGAAGACCAGCTCGAAGCTGGCGGCGTGCAGGCCGAGGAGGGCGTGGCCGCAGTACCCGAAGGCGAGCAGCACGCGCCCGGTGGAAGCCCCCTTGGAGGCGGCGCGGCTGGCGTTCTCGCACGACACCCGGTGCAGCTCGTCGCGCAGGAGATCGCGCAGTCTGTCGGGCCGGGCGTCGAGCCCCGGCTCCACCCAGCGCGTCGGGCGGGCGATCCCCGCTTCGCGCCCGGCCAGCGCAATCTCGCTCTCGAGCGTGCGGCAGGCGATCAGCAGCGTCTGCACGTCATCCCGCCGACGGGCGCTCCACGACGAGGGCCACCGCCTCGCCGCCGCCGATGCACAGCGAGGCGACGCCGCGCTTCTTCCGCTCGTCTCTCAGCGCGTGGAGCAGCGTCACCAGGATGCGGGCGCCGCTGGCGCCGATCGGGTGACCGAGCACGACGGCGCCGCCGCGGATGTTGACCTTGGCGGGGTCGAGGCCGAGCAGCATGTTGTTGGCCAGTGACACCACCGCGAACGCCTCGTTGATCTCCCAGAGGTCGATGTCGTCGATCCCGAGCCCCGCCCTCGACAGCGTGGCGCGGATGGCGTCGGTGGGCGCAATCGTGTACTCGCCGGGCGTTCGCGCCGCGCCGCCCCAGGCCGTGATCCGTGCGAGCACGGGCCGGCCCTCGCCCGCCGCCCGCTCGGCGCTCATCAGCACCACCGCCGCCGCGCCGTCGTTGATGCTCGAGGCGTTGGCGGCCGTAATGGTCCCGTCCTTCTTGAAGACCGGCTTCAGCGACGCGATCTTGTCGGGCCGCGCGGTCTTGGGCCCTTCGTCCTCGGAAACGACGGTCTTCTCGCCCTTGCGCCCCTCGATCTCCACCGAGGCGATCTCGGCGGCGAACAGCCCCTGCTTCTGTGCCGCGACGGCGCGCCGCGTCGACTCGGCCGCGAACTCGTCCTGCATCTGCCGGGTGATCGCGCGGGCGGCAGCCGTCACCTCGGCCCACTCCCCCATGTGGCGGCTGTCGTAGGCGTCGGTGAGGCCGTCGAACACGAGACCGTCCACGAGCGACGCGTGCCCGAGGCGTTGGCCGGCGCGCACGCGGAGGTAGTGCGGAGCGTTCGACATCGACTCCATCCCGCCGGCGACCACCACCTCGGCGTCGCCGAGCGCGATCGCCTGCGCCCCGCTGATCACCGCCTTCAGCCCCGACCCGCACACCTTGTTCATGGTCCAGCAAGGCGTCGTGGGCGGGAGGCCGGCGAAGATCGCCGCCTGCCGGGCTGGCGCCTGCCCCACGCCGGCCTGCAGCACGTTGCCCATGACGACCTCGTCCACAGCCGCGGGATCGACTCCCGCGCGCTGCAGCGCGCAGCGGATGGCGACCGCCCCGAGCCGCGGCGCGGGAACCGACGCCAGCGAACCAAGGAACGAGCCGATTGGCGTCCGGGCGGCTCCGACGATGACGACCTCGCGACCACTCATGGGGACCCTCCGTGTCATCTTGTCCGCTTTTTCCCATAATAGCTGCATGGCCCCCCAGGAGACAGTGAAGGTGGACGGCGTCGAGGTGGCCGTCACCAACCCCGGCAAGGTGCTGTTCCCCGAGCCCGGGCACACCAAGCTCGACCTCGTCCGCTATTACCTCGCGGTGGCCGAGGGAGCCCTGCGGGGATCGGGGGGGCGGCCCAACGTGCTGGTCCGTTATCCGAACGGCGTGGACGGCGAGTTCTTCTACCAGAAGCGGGCGCCCGCATCGCGGCCATCGTGGGTTGAGGTGGTCACGCTGCGCTTCCCGTCCGGGCGAAGCGCCGAAGAGGTGGTGCCGCGCGGGGCGGCCACGCTCGCGTGGATGGCAAACCTCGCGTGCCTCGAGCTGCACCCGCATCCCGTGCGCGCCGAGGACGTCGATCACCCCGACGAGCTGCGCGTGGACCTCGACCCGGTGCCCGGCGTCCGCTGGCCGCAGGTGCGCGAGGTCGCTGGCATCGTACGGGCGACCCTCGGCGACTTCGGATTGACGGGGTGGGCGAAGACCTCCGGCTCCCGCGGCATTCACGTGGCCGGCCGGATTGCGCCGCGGTGGACCTTCGACCCGGTGCGGCAGGCCGCGCTCGCCTACGCGCGCGAGGTCGAGCGCCGGGCCCCGGCGCTGGCCACCAGCACG
>JARKSS010000076.1 GCA_029974175.1 Vicinamibacterales bacterium | reverse complement strand
TGGCACCGCCTGCGGTGGCCGCCGGCCGAGCTGCTCGCGCGAGGCCGCTACGACATCGTCCACTCGCCGCACCCGCTGCTGCTGCCCTCGCGGCGCGCGGCCCGCGTGATCACCGTCCACGACCTCGACTTCCTGCGGCATCCCGAGCGGACGCGGGAGGAGATCCGCCGCGATTACCCGGCCTTCGTGCGTCGCGATGCGCACACGGCCGAGGTCGTGATCGTTCCGTCGGCCCACGTGGGGCGGGTCGCGGCCGAGCTGCTGCAGCTGGACCCCTCGGTGGTGTGCGTGTGCCCGCAGGGCGGGCCGGCATGGGAGCCCGATCCGGCCCAGCCTCCGGGCAACCCCGGCGGCCGCTACATCCTCTTCCTTGGCACGCTCGAGCCACGAAAGAACGTGCAGGGGCTCCTCGACGCCTACGCGGCGCTGGTGACGCGGTGGCCCCAGGCGCCGCCGCTGGTGCTTGCCGGCCACCCCACGCCTGAGGCCGAGCGATGGATCGAGGCCACGCTGCGCCCGCCGCTTGCCGGGCACGTCGAGTGCCGGGGGTATGTGCCCGCCCACGAGCGACGCGCCCTCTACGCGGGGGCGCGCCTGCTGGTGCTGCCCTCCTTCGACGAGGGGTTTGGCCTGCCGGTGGTCGAAGCGATGAGTGCCGGCATCCCGGTGGTCGCTTCCGATCGGGGCGCGCTGCCCGAGGTGTGCGGCGGGGCCGCCTTGCTGGTGGACCCCGACGATCGTGGATCAATCTGCGGGGGAATCGAGCGGGTGTTGCGCGAGGCGGGGCTGGCCGCGCGGCTGGCCGAGCGCGGCCTGGCGCGTGCGCGGGACTTCAGCTGGCACCGCACGGCCGAGCTGACACTCGAGGCTTACCGCAAGGCGCTCGCCCGTCGCGCCGGGAGAGCCGCGTGATGCGGCTGGCCATCGACGGACGGGAACTGTGCGGACGCCCGACCGGCGTGGGCCGGTTCCTGTCCCACCTGCTCGCGGCGTGGGCGATGCTGCCCGACGCGCGGGAGCACGAGTACCTCCTCTACCTTCCCGAGGCCGCCGCCCTCCACATTCCGCCGGGTCTCAGGGTTCACCTCCGCGTAATCCCCGGCGGGAGCGGTACCTGGTGGGAGCAGGTCCGGCTGGCCTCGGCCGTGCGGCGCGACCGCCCCGACGTGCTCTTCTGCCCTGCCTACACGGCACCGCTCACCGCGCCGGTGCCCGTGGTCGTCGCGCTGCACGACGTGTCGTTCCTGGCTCACCCCGAGTGGTTCCCGGCGCGAAGCCGGTTGCGGCGGCGGCTGCTGGCCAGGCTGTCAGCCCGGCGGGCGGTTTCGGTCTTCACGATCTCGGAGTTCTCGCGGCAGGAGATCATGTCGCGGCTGCGCGTGGCCCGCGATCGGGTGCGGGTCGTCCCGCTGGCGCCCGGGGGACCGCCCGCGATTCCCGCCCCGGCGCGCGAGCCGATGGTGCTCTACGTCGGGTCGATCTTCAACCGCCGCCACCTGCCCGAACTCATCACGGCGTGCGGAAGGGTGTCCCTCGGCCACCCCGAGGTTCGGCTCGAGGTGGTTGGCGAGGACCGGACGTATCCGCCGCAGGACCTTCGGGCGGTGGCCGCAGCGTGCGGCATGGAAGGTCGCCTCTCGTTGCGCTCTTACGTGCCAGACGAGGAACTGGGCGTGCTGTACGGGAAGGCCTCCGCCTTCGCGTTCCTCTCGGACTACGAAGGGTTCGGCCTGACGCCGCTCGAGGCGATCGCGGCGGGTGTGCCGGCAGTGGCCGGTGACACCGCGGTGGCCCGCGAGGTCTGCGCCGATGCGGCGCTCTACGTGCCCACGCGCGACGTGGGGGCGATTGCGGCGGCCCTCGAGTTGGCGCTCTTCGACCCCGACGCGCGGCAGCGGCTGCTCGCGGCCGCCCCGGCCGCCCTCGCACGGTATTCGTGGGAGCGCGTGGGGCGCGAGACGCTGGCGGTGCTGCTCGACGCGGCCGGGAGGCGGGACTGAGATGCCGGCCGACCTGGCCATCGTCATCGTCAGCTACAACGCGCGGCACGATCTCGAGCGCGTGCTGGCGTCACTGTCGGTGGCCCCGCCGCGGACCACCCACGAGATCGTGGTGGTTGACAACGCCTCGTCGGACGGGAGCCCGGCGATGGTGCGCGAGCGCTTTCCCCGTGTGCACCTGATTGAGGCGGGCGGCAACGTGGGGTTCGCCCGGGCGAACAACCTCGGGATCCGCGCGACGAGCGCCGACCTGATCCTGCTCCTGAACAGCGACACCGTGGTCCCGCCCGGCGCGGTGGACGCCCTGGTAAGCGACCTGCTCGCGCACCCCGAGGTGGCGGTGGTGGGGCCACGGCTGGTGGACGGCTCGGGCCGGACCGAGTGGTCGTTCGGGGAGATGATGTCGCCGTGGGCCGAGCTGCGCCGCAAGCTGGCGGGACGCCTCTACGAGGCGCGCTTCCCGCTCGTGACCCGCCTGGTCGAGCGGCGCCTGGCCGCGGCCCGAACGGTGGATTGGGTGAGCGGGGCCTGCCTGCTGGTGCACCGCGCCGACGCCGAGGCGGTAGGCCTGCTGGACGAGCGGTTCTTCCTCTACACCGAGGACGTGGACTTCTGCGCGAGCATCCGGGCGCAGGGGCGCCAGGTGCGGTACACGCCGGCGGCGCAGGTCGTTCACCTTCGCGGGCGGTCGCGCGCGCACGACCCGCGCGGCGCGTCGGCCCACTATCGCCGCAGTCAGCTGGCCTTCTACGCCAAGCACCACCCGGGGTGGCACCGGGTCCTGCGCGCCTACCTCCGGCTCAAAGGACACCTGCCCGAAGGCAGCTGACAGCGGAGGGGGCGCGGCTCCGGCGGGCAAGCCCCCTGCCCCTCCCGTTATACTGTCCCCCGTGCGGATTGCGATCGACGCGCGCAAGTACCTCGATTTCGGCATCGGCACCTACATCAGGAACGTCGTGCGCGAGCTGGCGCGCATCGACAGGGAGACCGAGTACGTCCTGCTGTGCCGCGAGGCCGACCGCGAGGCGATCGCCACCCTGCTGCCGCCGAACTTTCGGCCGGTCGTCGAGCCCGCGCCTCCCTACTCGGTGGCCGAGCAGATCCGGGTGCCGATTGCGCTGCGCCGCGAGCGGATCGACCTCTTCCACGCGCCCCACTACGTGCTGCCGCCGCTGATCCACTGCCGGTCGGTGGTGACGATCCACGACATCATCCACCTGCTGTTCCCGCAGTACCTCCCCGGGCGGCTGGCGCACCTGTACGCGCGGGCGTCGTTGTGGGGGGCGGCCCGCCGGTCGGACCGGATCCTGACGGTCTCGGAGACGTCGAAGCTCGACATCCTTCGGCAGTTCCGGGTGCCGGCCGACAAGATCACGGTGGTCTACAACGCCATTGACGACCGTCTCCTCGCCGAGCCGAGCCCCGAGGAGTTCGCGCGGGTGCGCGAGCGCTACCAGCTCAATCACCCGTTCGCGCTGTACGTCGGGAACATCAAGCCCCACAAGAACCTCGAGCGCCTGATCGAGGCGTTCGATCGCCTGCGGCGGGAGCCGGGATTCGAGGCGCTGCGGCTGCTGATCATCGGCGACCAGATCTCGAAGTACCAGTCCCTGCGGCGCGCCGTTCACCGGCACAAGCTGCACAAGCACGTGCGGTTCTTCGGGTTCGTGCCGCTCGACACGCTTGCCGTCCTCTACCGCCTGGCCAGCGTCTTCGTCTTCCCGTCGCTCTACGAGGGGTTCGGCCTGCCGCCGGTCGAGGCGATGGCGTGCGGCCTGCCGGTGGTCACCTCGAACGCCTCGTCGCTGCCCGAGGTGGTGGGCGACGGGGCGATCCTGGTGGACCCCTACAGCCCCGATTCGATTGCCGAGGGGATGCGGGCCGCGCTGACCGACGGGGACCTGCGGGCGACGCTGCGCGAGCGGGGCCTGGCGCGGGCCCGGGAATTCTCGTGGGCGCAGTCGGTCCGGCGCATTCGGGAGGTGTACGACGAGGTGATGGCGCAGCCCTATGAGTCCTGATCCCCGGCGCGGGCTGCCGCGCATCGCGCTCGTCCACGACTGGCTGACCGGGATGCGGGGGGGCGAGAAGGTCCTCGAGGCGCTTTGCGAGCTGTACCCCGACGCGCCGGTCTTCGCGATGGTGCACGTGCCGGGCACCGAGTCGAAGACGATCGCGCGCCACCACCCGCAAAGTTCCTGGCTGTCGCGGCTGCCCGGCGTGCGGCGCTACTACCGGCTCCTGCTGCCCCTCTTTCCCGTTGCCGCCGAGACGTTCGATCTCGACGAGTTCGATCTCGTGATCAGCAGCAGCCACTGCGCCGTGAAGTCGGCGGTGCGCCCCGGCCGGGCCCGGCACATCTGCTACTGCCACACACCGATGCGGTACGTGTGGGACCAGCGCGACGCGTACTTCGGGCCCGACCGGCTGGGCAGGGCGCGGGCGCGGGTGCTCAGGCCCCTGCTGGCCTGGCTGGCGCGGTGGGACAGGGCGACGGCCGGGCGCGTGGACCGCTATCTTGCGAATTCACAGCACGTTGCGCGCCGGATCCGCCGATACTATAATCGCCGGGCGGAGGTGGTTCCTCCACCCGTCGATACCGGGTTCTTCCACCCGGACGGGCGTCCGCCGGGCGACTTCGCCCTCGCCGTTTCCGCGCTGGCCCCGTACAAGCGCCTGGATCTAGCGATTGAGGGGTGCCGGCTCGCGGGTATCCCCCTGCGGATTGTGGGGTGGGGTCCCGAGGAGCGCCGCCTGCGCGCGCAGGCCAAGGGGACCGCGGAACTGCTGGGCGCGGTGAGCGACGAGGAGATCCGCGATCTCTACCGGTCGTGCGCGATGGTCCTGCTGCCGGGCGAAGAGGATTTCGGCATCGTTCCCGTGGAGGCGCAGGCCTGCGGCCGGCCCGT
>JARKSS010000300.1 GCA_029974175.1 Vicinamibacterales bacterium | reverse complement strand
GGGCGAACCGACCTCCGCCTCGCGGCATTCGATCGGCACCGAAACTCCCAGCCGGGCGGCCGCAGCCCGGCTGGCCGCCACCCGGGCTGCCTCACGCTCGATCGTCACCACGGCCGCCTGGCGCCCCGAAGGCTGCAGCAGCAGCCGGGCGGCGAGGAGGCCAAGGTAGGCCTTGCCGGCCGCCGCATCGACCAGCAGCACCGGCTCGGAACGGGCGACCCGGGCCAACGCCCGCTCGATCTCGACCAGCATCGCCGCGACCTGGACCGCTTTGCGCCGATCCTCGGTGCGCAGGCCGGCCCCGTCGGCCTCGACATAGAGCCGCTCCAGCCACCGCTCGACGTCGGTGCGGTAAGGATTCACGGCCGGGTCTCAACCTCGACCATTCGCGACGGAGACAAAAGACACCTCTCACAGCGACTAACTTCGCCGAACAGTCGTGTAATCAGCCGAACAACAAGAAGAGCAACGACTTGCGCCGTCGGGCCGCATGCCGGACCCTGGTCGGCTTCTTGCGGATCCCCTTGCGACGATTATGTTGCTCCTGGACAACCTTCGCTTCCGTTTCCGTGAATGGAGGGACCAGCCGGTGGACCCGGACCTGGTTCCCCGCTTCCGCCGCCTTTGGCGTGCGAAAGCCGAGGCCGCCGCGCCGGCCGCGCCGCCCGCCCGCCTGCCGGCCCGCTTCCTCCTCGCGACCGCCGACGCCGTTCGCGTCCGCCGTGTCGGCTGACGGGCGCGCGCGGCAGGCGGATGCCAGGGTCTCCCGGTCACGCGGACCCGCGTTGGCGCGACGTGGCTGTCGCAGGTCCTACCCTCGCCCAATCCAGCCGGTCCCTGCGTTCCGTGCCCGCCATCAGTATCGCAGCAGGTAGCTGAGTTTGACGAACAACTGGCGACCGACCGACGTGCGGGCCGCGTCGGTTCTCGAGAGCGACCGCGGCAGCGTGGGGTCAATCCGGACGTTCGCGTAGGCATCCGTGTACCCGAGGTAGAGCGCCGTTCCCGGGTTCAGCAGGCAGGTGAACAGCACGTCTCCCGTCAGGCGTCGATCGCGTTCGAGCGCGACCAATTCCGGCGTGGGCGTGAGCCCGTTGTAATCGAGAATTGCGCGCAGCGACAGCGCGCGCGTGAACTGGTAGGTGACCTTCGTCCGTGCCAGGTGCAGGCGGAAGATGCTGCCGCCAACGGGAAGCCCCGCCGGCCGCTCGGCTCCCAGGCCGAGGCGGTTGTGAATGTAGGTCTCCTGCACCCGCAGCCCCGGGAACGGCCGGAACGTCAGTCCGGCCTCGACCTCGGTCTCGTTGGCCAGGAACGGGGTCAGCCCCGCGGCCGGGTAGTAGTTGATGCGCCGCGAACGCGACCACCCGAAGGAGACCGACAACCACTTCAGCCACTCGGTGTTGAAGAAGCCGAAGGCGGCGCGCTTGTCGAACCCGATCCCGGCGAAGCGCTCGTAGGCCCTGTCCACGCCGATGAACACGCTGGTGTTCCGCGGGAACTCGAACTCGACCTCCGGGTTCAGGCGCCAGTCCTGCACCCGGCCCTCGCGGTCCCAGTTGATGTTTGCCTCGAAGCCCGGCCCCCAGCTGAGCAGCGGTCCTCCCTTGGGAAACCAGGTGTACACCGCGCCGGTTTCCCACTCCCGCACGTCAGACCGCTCGATGAACCCGAGCTCGGTCCGGAACCCCGGGCTGCGGTCGGTGTACTCGCTCTCGAAGTTGAACGACCGGCTGTGGTACCCGACCTCCGCGACGTACGCCGGCCCGGCCACGCGGCTGCCGTCCGGCCGTGTCGTGCGGCTCGACATCGCCTGTGCGTCGATGACCCAGTTGCTCCCGAGACGCAGCCGGAGATCGACGGCGGCCACCTGGTTCGAGCTGCCGGAGAAATCGCGGCTCGTCACCATTGCGCCAATCGTGGACTGGCGCCCGAACTCGCGCACCACGCGGCCGACGGCCGCGACGGCCATCGCGCCGCGGTCCGGGGAGCCGGCGGGCGCCTGCTCGCCGGGCGCCCGGTCGTCCATCACCAGCCCCGCAAGGTTCCAGCGCCCCACCCGTCCCGTGAGCCGCGCGCCGAGCCGCGGGTCGGCGATCCGGCGCGAGAAGAAGAGCGTCTCGGGCGTGCGGAAGTAGCTGGCGTTCTCGATGAAGAACGGCCGCTTCTCGGGGAACTGCACCTCGTAGCGCTGGTTGATCGTCACTTGCGGCTCGTCCGACTCCACCTGGCTGAAGTCGGGATTGGCGGCCAGGTCGACCGTCAGCGCATCCTTGATCACCACCTTCGCGTCGAGGCCCGCCCGCCCTTCCTCGCGGCTGCCGCGCGCGGCCGCCTCCTCGTCGAGGTACCGCGAGGCGGTCGCGGCGGCGTACGGGATCACCTGGATGTTGCGCCCCGGCGAGACGCCCTCGATCCCGGTGAGGGTGGCCATCTGCTCGACGTGGTTCTGCACCCTCCGGGTGATGTAGGGCCAGAAGGAGGTCTCGTTGCGCGCCTTGATGACCCGCCCCAGCGCGAAGCCCCATTCCTGGACCGCGTCACTGCGAAAGCGCAGGCTGCGGAATGGAATGGCGATCCGCACGACATACCCGTCGGCCACGATGCGGCCCTCGCTGTACCACAGCGTGTCGAACGAGTAGTCGTCGTCCTGCCCCTCGGTGGAGATGCCGTCGAGTTGCACGCCGAGCGGGTTGGCGATGAACAGGTAGGCGTGCCGCCGGTCGTGGAAGGTGTCGAGCAGCACGCCGACCACGTCGTCCTCGCTGATGTCCTCGCGGCGCGCGAGGCGGCCGCGCACCTGCCCCGGATCCTCCTTGCACACGAAGACGACGTGCAGCTGATCGTCGTCGTACCCGGCCCACGCCGTCGTGGGCCGGCTCACCGGCGCACCGTCGCCCGGCTCGCGCTGCCTGAAGCCGGTGATTTCCACCATCCCGGCCGTGGGCCGGCCGGCGAGGAAATCGTCGAGCGACGGCGTGGAGGTCACGCGTCCGATTCGAAGCGTGGGAGGCGAGGGCTTCGCGCCGCCCGCAACGTCCTGCCCGGCATCGGCGGCGGCCGGCAGGCCGGTCGACAGCAACGCGAGCAGGCAGACGAGAAGGGCGGTGTCCAGCCGGAACAGCGGCATGCGTGAGGCCCAGGGGACCGAACCGATCGTCTGAATAGACGAAGGCGTGCCCGTTCGGTTCCGCCGTCCTATACTCGGGGCATGCGGACGACGGCCGTGCCGGCGCTCCTGCCTGTGCTGCTGCTCGGGTCCTGTGCCTGGGCCGGCTCGCCCGCCTGGCAGCAGGCGGCCGGCGGAGACGAGGCGGCACGCGAGCGGATGGTGGTGCGTCAGCTCCAGGGGCGCGACATCACCGACCGGAGAGTGCTCGACGCCATGCGGGCCGTCCCCCGCCATTTGTTCGTCCCGCCCGGACTCCGCGACCGCGCGTACGACGACACGCCGTTGCCGATCGGCCACGGGCAGACGATCTCGCAGCCGTATATCGTCGCGCTCATGACGCAGCTGGTCCGGCCGCGGCCGACCGACCGCGCGCTCGAGATCGGAACCGGGTCAGGCTACCAGGCGGCGATCCTCGCCAGGCTCGTACGGGAGGTCTATACGATCGAGATCGTCGAGCCGCTGGCGCGCGAGGCCGAGGCGCGGCTGCGAACGCTGGAAGTGGGAAACGTCACCGTTCGCACGGGGGACGGGTATCGCGGCTGGCCCGAGCGCGCTCCTTTCGACATCGTCGTGGTGACGGCCGCTCCCGACCACCTACCGCCGGCGCTGCTCGAGCAGCTGGCGCCGGGTGGCCGGCTGGTCATCCCGATCGGGCCGCGGGGAGGCAGCCAGGTGCTGCGCCTCTTCGAGAAGGACCGCGAGGGGCGGGTCGCGTCGCACGATGTGGCGCCCGTGCTCTTCGTGCCGCTGGTGCGCGAGCCGCGCGCGCCGGACGGACGTTGAACTCCCGCCCCCTTTTCGACAGAATCGCTGGTCGGGGGCCTCGCCGCCCGCGAGCGCCAGCGAAGAACGGACCGACCATGACCATCCGCCTGTCCGATCTCGGCAGGGCCGTCCTGCAGACCGAGTATGCCGTCCGCGGCCCGATTGTCGCCCGCGCCCAGGCACTCGAGCGCGAGGGTCGCGAGATCATCTACTGCAACATCGGCAACCCGCAGGCCCTCGAGCAGAAGCCCATCACCTTTCTTCGGCAGGTGCTCGCGCTCTGCCAGTACCCCGAGCTGATGACCCGGGCGAGCGACCTGTTCCCCCGGGACGTGATCGAGACCGCCCGCAACGTCCTGGCCGGCACGCGGCACGGCCTCGGGGCGTATTCCGACAGCAAGGGCGTCCGGTTCATCCGCGAGGCGGTCGCTGCCTTCATCCACGAGCGCGACGGGATCCCGACAGACCCGGAGGCGATCTATCTCACCGACGGCGCCTCGAAAGGCGTTCAGACGGCCCTGCGGCTCCTGATCAGCGGCCCCCGGGACGGGATCATGATCCCGATCCCGCAGTACCCGCTGTACAGCGCGACGATCACCCTGTACGAAGGGCGTCAGGTGGGCTACTACCTCGACGAGGAGCAGGCCTGGAGGCTCAGCCGCGCCCGCCTCGAGGAGAGTTACGAGAAGGCGACCGCCGAGGGCGTACGCGTGCGCGCCATCTGCGTGATCAACCCGGGCAACCCGACCGGCGCCGTCCTCGACTGCGCGAACATCTCGATGATCATCGACTTCGCGCGCCAACGCGGCCTCGCGATCCTGGCCGACGAGGTGTACCAGGAGAACGTCTACCTGGCGGGCGACCGGTTCTACTCGTTCGCGCGCGTGATGGCCGAGAAGGACGAGCGCGAAGTCAGCCTCTTCAGCTTCCACTCGTGCTCCAAGGGCTTCCTGGGCGAGTGCGGCCAGCGCGGCGGCTACATGGAGCTGCGGAACGTGCCCGCCGACGTGGTGGCGCAGGTGACCAAGCTCCAGTCGGTGGCCCTCTGCGCGAACCTCACCGGGCAGGTAGCCACCTACTGCATGGTGCGCCCGCCCAGGCCGGGCGACGAGTCGTACCCGCTCTACGCGAGCGAGCGCGATCACATCATCGGCGAGCTGCGGCGACGCTCGGCCCTGCTGGCCGAGGGCCTCAACCGCATCCCTGGCATCCGGTGCAACCAGGTCGCCGGCGCGATGTACGCCTTCCCCAGCATCACGCTGCCGCCGGGCCGCACCGACGAGGAGTACTGCCTCGCGCTGCTCGAGGAGACGGGCGTCTGCGTGGTTCCGGGCTCCGGCTTCGGCCAGGTTCCCGGCACCGCGCACCTGCGCACGACCATCCTGCCGCCCACCGGGAAGATCGAGGCGGTCGTGGAGCGGCTGGCGCGGTTCCACGCCTCCTACCGCTGACCCCGACGCGGAGCCCCGACCCAGGCGCGGCTACTCTCCGCCTTCGGCATTCACGATTCGGAAGCTTGCACGGCCCGAGGCGTCGATGAAGGCTTCGAGAGGCGCCGCAGGTGACAGCCGGCCGCCCAGCACCTGGTAGAGAAAGTGCGGATCGGTGGACGGCGGCAGCGGCACGAGGACGAAAGAACCAAGGCGCTTCCAGAGGGCGGCCAGCAGAACGCCGTCGGCGAACGACTGGATGATCGAGAGGCCGATACTGCCGGCGTGCGGGAGGTTGTCGGTCCACGGCCCCACCGCGTGCCGAATCCCCCAAAGGGTCCAGTAGAACACCGGACCAAGGGTGGTCCCGCCGGCGACGCTGGGTGTTCCTGCGAGTGGCAGGTCGGACCAGGACCCGAGGGCCACACTCCAGTCGCGGATTTGGTCACCGAGCAACCAGAAGCTCACTGACACCCCGCGGGTCCGAAGGAACACGAGGTAGCCGAAGAGCACCGCAGCAGCGGCGGGAGGGGCCCACCGGGGAATCGACCGGTCGCCCGGCGTTGCAGGACCGAGGAGATGACGTCCCAGGCTCGAGAGCGTCGAAGAACCGCGCTCGCGTATACTTGCGCCGATGCTCACCCCGCTCGCCCTTCTGTTGTCGCTGCTGACGCAGTCGTCGCCCGCCTTCCGCGCCTGGAACGAGCCGATCGAGCCGTTCCGTGTGGCCGGGCCACTCTACTACGTGGGCCCGAAGGACGTCACCTCCCTCCTGATCACCACCTCCGAGGGCCTCGCGCTCATCGACGGCGGCTTCGAGGAGTCGGCGCCGATCGTCGCCAGGAACATCGAAAGGCTGGGGTTCCGGATCCAGGACGTGAAGATCCTCCTCAGCACGCACGCGCACATGGATCACGCCGGGGGGCTGGCGGCGCTGAAGGCGGCCTCGGGCGCCAGGCTCTACGCGGGTGCGGCCGACGTCGAGCTGCTCGCCCGGGGCGGCCTCGGCGACTTCGCGTTCGGCGACACCATGCCCTTCCCGCCCGTGAAGGCTGATGCCGCCGTCCGGGACGGCGAGGAGATCGCGCTCGGCGGGATCCGCTTCCGCGCCCTTGCCACGCCGGGGCACACCAAGGGGTGCACGTCGTGGGCCTTCACCATCGACGACGGGGGCGTGGCGCGCCGGGTCGTGATGATCGGAGGGACCACCGCGCCCGGCTACCGGCTGGTGAACAATCCGGCGTACCCCGGAATCGTGGACGACTTCCAGGCCACGTTCGGGAAGCTCCGCTCCCTTCAAGCCGACATCGTGTTCGAAGGCCACGGCTTTGCCTTCGACCTCGAGGCGAGGAGGCTGGGGAAGCGGCCCTTCGTCGATCCGGGCGCGCTGAAGGAATCGGTGGACAAGGCGGAAGCGGCGTTCAGGAAGTCGCTGGCGGAACAGTCCCGGTAGGCGCAGGCGCTCAGCGAAGGCAGCCGCGCCGAAGCGCCACCGCGATCCGGGCCAGGTCCCAGGCCGCCTCGAGCGCGTGCCACGGCTTCACCTTCGACCCGGGCACCTCGATCCATTCCTGCAGCGGCAGCTCGTAGATCCGGGCCCTGGCCTCGTCGTGTCCCACCGCGGCCACGTAGCGCGCCAGCAGCTCCACGTCGAACACCCAGCCGCTGCGGAACGGCCGGGCGAAGGCGGCGGCGACAGCCTCGCTCGCCCGGAACACCTTCGCCCCGCACTGCGTGTCGTACACGGCGAGCCCCAGGGCGAGCGAGGCGGCGGTGGCAAACACGCGTCCCAGGTAGTGGCGAGGCTCGTTCCGCTCGACGTGGCGCCCGAGGAGCTTCACCCTCGACCCGATGACGATCTCGATGCGCGGGCGGGTATCGAGAACCTCGAGAAACTGCGGCAGGGCGTCGAGCGGGGTGGAGAGGTCCGCGTCCCAGTAGCCCACCAGCCCGGGCGCGCGCTGCAACGCGCGCGCGATGCCGTTCTGGACGGCGGCCGCCTTGCCGGCGTTCCGCGGAAGGGTGAGCACCTCGACCCGATCCGGCGCCTGGGCGGACAGCGCGGCCAGCATTGCCCCGGTGGCGTCGGTGCTGCCGTCGTCCACGAACAGCAGGCTGGTATCGCGTCTCGAACGGACGAATGACAGGAACGAGTCGGGGCGAAGCCGGCGGCTTTCGTTGTAGCAGGGGATGACGAGCCGGAGACGGGCATCTGCGGGGTCGGTCACGGCTTCAGGCGCCAGCGTACCCCGCCCGCTTCGCAGGTGTCAAAGGCGTCCCCACCACACTGGCCGCCGTCGCGATCGTCTGGCGCGCACGATCATCGCGGGGCGCGGCTTTCGGGAAAGCGCCCACGAGGGCCAAGGCACGACAAAGGGGCGGGCCGCAAACGGCCCGCCCCTTTTGTCGAGCCCGATTCGTCAGCCTTCTCTACTCCCTCTCCCCCCTCGGAAGCACGCCTTCCTCGGGCTCGACGAAGTACTCCATCTCACGCTCCAGTTCCAGTTCCTCCTCGGTCGGAGGCGGTGGAGGCGGCGGCTCGTCGGGCGGGATCCGGACCGATCGATAGAGATCGAACCCGGTGCCCGCCGGGATCAGGCGGCCCATCGTGACGTTCTCCTTCAGGCCGCGCAGGTAGTCCACCTTGCCCGAGATCGACGCCTCGGTCAGCACGCGGGTGGTCTCCTGGAACGAGGCGGCCGAGATGAACGACTCGGTCGAGAGCGATGCCTTGGTGATCCCCAGCAGGATCGGGCGCCCCTCGGCGGGCCGGCCGCCGGCGGCGAGCACGCGCTCGTTCTCGTCGAGGAAGCGGAACTTGTCCACGACCTCGTCGATCAGGAACTCGGTGTCGCCGACCTCCTTCTCGACCTTCACCCACCGCATCATCTGCCGGACGATGACCTCGATGTGCTTGTCGTTGATGTTCACGCCCTGGAGCCGGTAGACCTCCTGGATCTCGTTGACCAGGTACGCCTGCAGCTCCTTCTCGCCGAGGACGCTCAGGATGTCGTGCGGGTTGCGCGGCCCGTCCATCAGCGGGTCGCCCGCCCGGACGCGCTCGCCCTCCTGCACGTTGACGTGCACGCCGCGCGGCACCGAGTACTCGCGCTCCTCGGCGCCCGGCTCGTCGGGGACGATGACGATCTTCCGAAGCCCCTTGACCGTGGGGCCGTACTTCACGGTGCCGTCGATCTCGCTGCTGACGGCGGGGTCGCGCGGCTTGCGCGCCTCGAACAGCTCGACGACGCGCGGGAGGCCGCCGGTGATGTCCTTCGTCTTCGTGGTCTCGCGCGGGATCTTGGCGAGGACCTGCCCCGGCTCCACCCCCTCGCCGTCGCTCACCATGAGGTGGGCGCGCGAGGGCATGTGGTACCGCCGCAGCGTGGTCTTCCCGTCGGGCTTGCGGATCTCGATGGCCGGCTGCTTCTTCTCGTCCGGCGAGTCCACGATGATGTACCGCGAGAGGCCCGTGACCTCGTCGGTGTCCTCGTGGACCGTCAGCCCCTCGATGATGTCGCGGAACCGGACGATGCCCCCTTCCTCGGTGAGGATCGACGAGGTGTAGGGGTCCCACTCGACCAGCACCTGGCCCTGCTCGACCTGCTCGCCGTCGCGGACCTTGAGCTTGGCGCCGTAGACGATCGGGTAGCGTTCGCGGTCGCGCCCCTTGGCGTCCTGGACGACGAGCGACCCGGTGCGGTTCATGACGATGAGCCGCCCCTCGCGCTTGTTCTCGACCACCTGCAGGCCGTAGAACCGGACGGTCCCGGCGTTCTTCGCCTCCTGGGTGGACTGCTCGGTGACCCTCGACGCGGTGCCGCCGATGTGGAAGGTCCGCATCGTGAGCTGGGT
>JARKSS010000297.1 GCA_029974175.1 Vicinamibacterales bacterium | reverse complement strand
GCCCAGCTCGAGCGCGCCGGCACGTTGAAGGGGCCCGCCGTGCTCGAACTGCTCCGCGAGTTGTTCGCGGTCGCCCCGCTCGGCCGCGCCCGGTATGCGGCCGGCATGGCCGACTGGATCGAGCGCGTGCTTCTCGGCCGGCTCGGCAACTCGGATTCAGGCGCCGAGGCGCGATTGCTCGACGCACTCGCCGGCATCGCCACGGGCACTGGGGCGCCGGCCCCGGTGGTGGAGTGGGAAGGTCGCCCGTACGTCGTGGACCTGGCAAAAGCGAACCGGGAGCGACTCGAGGCGGTCCGCGAGGGACAGGGCGGTCCGACGCTCGACGAGGTGCTCGCCCAGCAGCGTTCCGGCGGCGACTTCGAAGGTGCCTTGTCCGCCGTGCTGACAGCCCTCGTCTACGCGCTCGTCAGCGATCCCGACGCCCCCGCCGTGCCTGGCGACGGTCCCTGGCTCCGGCACGATTTCGGCTTGGGCGACGACGCCTCGTCCAGGGCCTGGCGGCTGGTCGAGCGCCGTGGAAGCCGCGGCGGGCGTGGATCGCTCCTCGGCCTGGACCGCGCGATGGCGCGCGACGGGCTTCGGCCGACGATGATGGGCCTTCCGTCGCGCCCGCCGACGCTTTCGCTCGAGGCGACGGCCGGGCTGGCAGAGTCGGTGGCGGCGCTCGACTCCCGCCGGCTCAGCGACGAGGGGCGCGACCAGGTGGCCGCCGCGTTGCGGCGAGGGCGCGAGCGCCTGGCTGATGCGGCGCGCCGCGCGGGCGAACTGGATGCGGTGCTGGCGTCAGTGGGGGTGGACGGCATCCGGCGCCGCCTAGCGCGGCGTGCCGCCGGCGCGGATCCGTCGCGCGTGTTCGAGAACGTGTCGCTTGGAGAAGTGCTCGAGGTGGGACAAGCCAGCGGCCCACGGGTTGCAGGGGCCGTGCTCGATGCGTGGGGCGTGGCGGCGCGGCCGATCGACGGGAGCCTTGGAACACGCATGCCGCGACGCCTCGCGTGGCGCGAGCGATCGGGGCGGCCGGGATCGGGTCTCGTGGCGGCGCAGGTGGCCGACCTGCACCTTCGCGTGGTGGAGTGGCTGGCGGAACGGCGCCTGCCGGGGCGGCTCGCGCCTTCGATCCTGGCGCAGGCCGCGTGGGACCTGGCCATGACTGCGCAGGTGTCGGGCCCGGACGACTGGCTGCCGGTGGTGCGGGCCGCGCAGGCCGTGTCCAGCCAACGCCTCGAGGACTACGTGTCGGCGCTGACGGCCGGCGGCCCGCTGAAGCCGGCGAGCGAAGGGGAGGAGGACGAGCAGGGCTGAAGCCCTGCCCGCCGCACGAGCAGGAGCAGGGGATGCGACAGCGCGCGGCGCTCGTCCCGATCGTCGTGCTGGCGGCGTGGGCCGTGGTGACGGCCTCCGAGCCGGCCGTCCAAATCCTCGCGCCGGCCCAGGACAGCTACGTGGCCGGCGAGCTGGTGGTCCGCGCCGCCGTGGAGCCGCAGGGCGCACGGGTCGAGTCGGTGCGATTCTTCGGCGACGGAAGACTGGTCTGCACCGTCAGCCGGCCGCCCTTCGAGTGCGTGTGGGATGCGGGGCCCGACATCCGCGAGCACGACATCCGGGTCGTGGCGGCGTTCATCGGCGGGCGGCGGGCGGTGGCGCGCGTCACCACGAAGGGGGCCCGGTTTGCCGACGCGGTGGATGTCGATCGCGTCCAGGTGACGGCGGTGGTCACCGACGGCCGCCGCTACGTCCGCGGGTTGAAGCGCCACGACTTCCGGCTCTACGAGAACGGCGTACGGGTCCCCATCGAGCACTTCAGCGCCGAGGAGGCTCCCCTCGAAATCGCGGTGGGCGTGGACATCAGCGAGAGCATGACCGGCGCGATCGCCCAGACCAAAGAGTTCGTCAAGCGTTTCCTCACGCAGCTGCGCCCGACCGACCGGGTCAGCGTGCTGGCCTTCAATGAGAACCAGTTCCTGATCGCCCGCCCCTCGGTCGACCTGACGGCGCGCGTCGCGGCCGTCGATGCGCTGGCGCCCTGGGGCGCGACGGCGCTGCACGACGTCATCATCCGCTCGTTCCGCACGCTCGGCCGCCAGCAGGGGCGGCGCGCGCTCGTGATGTTCACCGACGGCGAGGACACGGCCAGCCGCGTGAGCGCGCAGGCGGTCGAGCGGCGCACCGAGTCGAGCGATGCCGTGCTGTTCATGATCGGTCAGGGCCAGGCGGTTGAATCGCACGCCCTCCGCTCGCTCTGCGAGCGGCTGGCGCGCAGCAGCGGCGGGCGGGCTTTCTTTCCCCGGCGCATCGAGGACCTCGGCGAGGTGTTCGACCGGATCGCCGAGGAACTCTCGAACCAGTACCTCATGACCTTTGCGCCATCCGGGCGGCGTGACGGCAGCTACAACGAGGTCCGGGTGGAGGTGGCTGGCGGGCACGAGGTGCGCGCGCGACGAGGATACCGGCTGGAACCGAGGAGGAGTCGATGAGGACGTGGGGAATCCTTGGGGTCCTGGGGCTGGCCGCGGCGGGCGTCACCCTGGCCGGCGCCGGGGCGCAGCAGCCGACTTTCCGTGCCACGACCGAGGTGATCGTGGTCGACGTGTCGGTGGTGGGGAAGGACGGCGAGCCGGTGAGAGGCCTCCAGGAATCCGACTTCTCGATCTCGGTGGCCGGCAAGCCGCGGCGGGTGCGCACGCTGCAGTTCATCGACCAGTCGAGCGGCACGCCGGCCGCCGGCGAGTCGCCGTTGCGACCGGTGTCCACCAACGCGCCCGAGGCGCGGGGGCGCCTCGTGCTCATCCTGGTGGACGAGGGCAGCATCGGGTTCGGGGTGCTGCCGGCGGCAGCGCAGTCGATCGAGCGACTGCTCGCCGGGCTGGGGCCGGCCGACAAGGTGGGGCTCGCGTCGCTGCCCGGCCCGCAGATGCGCGTGGGCTTCACGCACGACCGGGCGGCCATCGTGAACAACCTCCTGCAGGTCCCCGGCGGCGCCGGCGGCGAAGTCCGGCTGCAGCGGGTCAGCGTCGCCGTCGCCGAGGCCTTCGCAATCGATCGCGGCGACCCCGACATGATCGAGCGCGTCGTCGAGCGCGAGTGCCCGCCATCCGACCCGCTCACCCGGCGCATCTGCGCCCAGACGGTTGGCATGCAGGCCCATGCCGTCGTGCGCAACGAGGAGAATCGCACGGCCCAGTTCTCCTCGGGTTTGAAGGCGCTGCTCCAGTACCTGGCCACCATCGACGGGCCGAAGGTGATCTTCATCCTGTCGCAGGGCTTCGCCGATCCCGGCGCACCGCACCAGCTGATCACGGCCGCCCCGCTCGCGGCCGCAGCCCGCGCCACCTTGTTCGGCCTGCTGCTCGACCGGTCGATGCTGGATCTCTCCTCGCGCCCCGGCCCGGCCTACCTGATGACGTCGAACGAAGAGCGCAGGTGGGCACGCGCCTCGCTCGACGCGCTGACGGGTGCCGCGCGCGGCGACACGGTCGAGATCACGGGGTCGGCCGAACTGCCGTTCGCTCGCCTGGCTCGGGAGATCTCCGGCTACTACCTCGTCGGCGTCGAGGCCGAGCCGAGCGATCGCGACGGGCGGTCACGCCCGATCAAGGTGGAGGTGAACCGGTCGGGCGTCACCGTGCGCGCGCGCCGCGAGGTTTCGCTGAGGCCGGCCGTGCGCGACGAGCGAAAGCTGCTGGGCGAGGCCCTGGCCTCGCCGATGCTGGCCACCGACGTCCCGCTGCGGGTTTCGACCTTCAACCTTGCCGACGACGACCCGGGCAAGGTGCGGGTGCTCGTGGTTGCCGAGGTGGACCGGCACCAGGCCGAGGACGGCCGGGCACTCGTGGGGCTGCTCTTCACCGACGCGCAAGGGAAGACCACTGGGGGCATCGGGCAGCGCATGACGCTGCCGCGTGCCGAGTCGGGGGCGCTGACCCTGATCCTGACAAGTCCTCTTCCGCCGGGCAGCTACACGATGAAGCTGGGCGTCGCGCGGGACGGGCGGGCCGGCAGCGTCGAGCACCGGTTCGACGCGCGGCTCACGCAACCCGACGCGGTGCCTGCCGGCGGGGCCGAAGGCCTGCAGCTTGGCGAACTGCTCGTCATGACGCCCGGGTCGAGCCAGCGCGCCGTGCCGGGTTTGGACGTCCGCGTCCACGGCGATCGGATTGTCTCGCTGGCGCCGCTCGGCCTCACCCCTCCGCTCGACCGCTTCTCGTTCGTCTTCGACATCGCCAAGGACGAGTCGTCTTACGCGCTGGCGAGCGCGCCGGGAAGGGTCGATGAGGGACCGAAAGGGAGGGCGCGCTTTGCCGAGGCCACGCTCGATGCGCGGCTGCTGCCGCCTGGCGAGTACGGCGTGCGGCTGCGCGTCTTCGCCGGCACCGAGCGCGTGGCGTCGCTCTTCACCCCGTTCCGCCTCGAACGCGCCGCCGGCGGCGCCAGCGCGCGAGGGGCGGCCGGTAAGGCCGGCGCCCCGAGGTTCGATCGGGCCGAGGTGCTCGACCCGATGGTCCTCGGGCCGTTCCTCGAGGAAGTGGCCAGCCTCTCGCCCTCGTCCTCGAGGCCGGCGCTCGACCTCGCCCGGTCAGGGCGATTCGACGAGGCGGTGAGCCTGCTCGAGCCCGGGGAGCCGGGCGATCCCTCGCTGCCGTTCCTGCGCGGCCTGGCCCTCTTCGAGGAGGGCGAGCTGCAAGCCGCGTCGAACGAGTTCCGCGCGGCCATCGCCGAGGCGCCCGAGCTGCTGGTGGGCGCCTTCTACCTCGGCGCCTGCTACGCGGCCGGCGGGAAGGACACGCAGGCGATTGGCGCCTGGCAGACCTCGCTGACCGCGCTCGGCCGCTATCCGGCCGTTCACCGATTCCTCGGCGACGCCCTGATGCGCACGGGGCAGGCCGACCGCGCGCGGCGCGTGCTCGCCGACGCGGCAGCGCGATGGCCCGGCGAGGAGGCGTTCCGGACGCGCGTCGTCGCGGCCACGGCGGGCGCGGGGCAGTACCAGCAGGCGCTCGACGCCGCCGACCGGATGATCGCCGATCAGCCGGAAGATTCGAGCCTGCTGTTCCTCGCGATGCGGTCGGCCTTCCAGGCGCTGCTCGACGGCGCCGAGGTGGAGCGCGGCCTGCTGCTCGAGCGCCTCGAGCGGTACCGCGAACTCTATGCGTCGGCCGGCGGCCTGCAGCAGCCGCTGGTGGACGAGTGGATCAGCTTCGCGCGGGCGAAACAGTAAGGACAATCAGGCGGCGAGCAGCGCGGCGAACAGCTCGGGCGGGAGCGGCCGGCCGAAGTGGAAGCCCTGGCCCTCCTCGCACTGCTGCGCGCGCAGGAAGGCGAGCTGGGCCTCGGTCTCGATGCCCTCGGCAATGACACGCTGCTTCAGGCTTCGGCCCATCGCGATCACCGCCGTGATGATCGGCGAGGTGTCCCCCTCGGTCGCGATCTCGTGCACGAAGGACTGGTCCACCTTCAGCGCGTCGATGGGAAAGTGCATCAGGTAGCTGAGGCTCGAATAGCCGGTGCCGAAGTCGTCCACCGCGAGGCGCAGTCCCATCGACTTCAGCTCCCACAGGATCTCCGCGGTCGAAGCCACGCTTTCCATCAGCACGCTCTCGGTCAGCTCGAGCTCGAGAAGCGAAGGGTCGAGCCCGGTCTCGGCGAGCACGCGGCGCACCCCCTCGAAGAACCCCTTTCGGCGAAACTCCAGCGCCGAGATGTTGACGGCGACCGGCACCGGCTGCAGGCCGGCCTTGCGCCATGCCACCGCCTGGCGGCAGGCCTCGAACTGCACCCACTGCCCGATCGGGACAATGAGGCCCGACTCCTCGGCGACAGGGATGAAGGTTTGCGGCGCGACGAGGCCCCGCTCGGGATGCCGCCAGCGGATCAACGCCTCGGCACCGATCATCTGGCCGGTCCGCAGGTCCACCTTCGGCTGGTAGTGAAGGACGAACTCCCGGCGCTCGAGGGCACCGCGCAGCCCGCCCTCGAGCTCCCGGCGCTCGATGAGCAGCGCGTTCATCTCGGGCGTGAAGAACCGGACGCTGTCGCGGCCGTGCTCCTTCGCGTAGTACATCGCGGTGTCGGCGTGGCTGATCAGCGTCTCGACGTCTTTCGCATCGTCCGGGTACATGGCGATGCCGATGCTGGCGGTCACGTGCAGCTCGTGGCCGCAGGCCCGGTGCGGCGCGCCAACCGCCGCCGCAATCTTCGCCGCCGCCTTCTCGAGATCCTCCCGGCCCTTGACGTCGGGCAGCACGATGACGAACTCGTCGCCGCCATGGCGGCAGACGGTGTCGGTCCGGCGCACGCTGGCCTTGAGCCGGGCGGCCACCGACTGCAGCAGGCAGTCACCGGCCGCGTGGCCCAGCGAGTCGTTGACGTGCTTGAAGCGGTCGAGATCGAGGAAGGCGACGCCCACCTTGTCGCCATGCCGATCGGCCGACGCAATCGCGCTAGTCAGCCGGTCTTTCAGCAGCCCGCGGTTGGCAAGACCCGTGAGCGCGTCGTGGCGGGCGAGGCGGGAGATGGCCCCGTACAGCGCCCGCTCGCGGATCAGGTGCCGCCGCTCGGCCTCGGCGCGCTTCCGGGCCGAGATGTCGCGGATCGCCAGGATCACGAGCAGCCCTTTCGGACTGGCCAGGGGCGAGAAGGTGACCTCGACCGGGAATTCCGTGCCGTCCTTGCGAAGGCCGAACAGCTCGGGCCCGCCCCGCAGAGGCCGGCGCCGCCACTCGTTGCGGTAGCGCGCCAGCTGCATGGCGTGCGCGGCCCGGTACGACCACGGCACCAGGATCTGGACGGGCCGCCCGAGCAGTTCGTCGCGCCGGTAGCCGAACAACCGCTCGGCTGGCTCATTGACGAGGACGATGTCGCCGTCTTCGTGGATGAGGACGAGCGCGTCGGGTGCCGCCTCGAGCACGTCGAGGGCTGAGATCGCGCCGTTTTGGAAGAGGCCGGGCTGCGTGCCGCTGACCCTGCCTGCATCCAGCTGCTGCACCTGCCGCATGGTCCGCCTCCCGATGAGGCGCGTTCTGGTTGGGTTCCGGGGCGGACTCGGCCGGGAACGGCGCGCGCGACGCCTGGGAACGATCGGATGAGTTGAAGTCTACTGCGAGGCAGACTATTGCGTCAACAATTTGACACTGCTGAGCTTTGACGACTCGGCGGCTTGACAGCTTGGTGGCGAGTGGCGGGTGGCAGGGCGGAGATCGGCTACGCCCTCGGCAAGCTTGGCGTGGGCTGGGAGAACATCAGCGCCTGATCCCGGCAATCACGGGCGCAGGGGAGCAGTGCGCCGGTGCAGAGGCGCAGCGGCGGAGG
>JARKSS010000291.1 GCA_029974175.1 Vicinamibacterales bacterium | reverse complement strand
CCTCGCACACCGTCTCGAACACGACGTGGAGGGGGGTGACCTTGTAGTCGATCAGGTTGATCGAAACCTGCGCCTGGCGGTACTGGTCGATGTACCAGCCGATGGCCCTGACCGCCTTCAACCGGCCCGGTGTCCTGACCTGCTTGCCGTCGCCGCCGACGATGATGTTGCCCTGGGCGTCGCGGGCGAGGCGGCCGTTCTCGCGGATGTTGAGGGCAATCTCGTTGGCCAGCCGTCGATCGCGCGTGTTGAGGTTGACGTTGTAGGCAATGAGGAACTCGCGCGCGCCGACGACCGACGCCCCGTAGCGGGGGTCGAAGCGCGCCGGCCCGGCGTCGGGCGCCCACGCGGGGTCCTGGAGCTTCCGTTCGAGTCCCTCGTACTCGCCGGCCCGGACGTCGGCCAGGCTGCGCCGGGCGGGCGAGCTGGCAGCATGCTCGTAGAAGTAGACGGGGACCTGGAGTTCCTCGCCGATGCGGCGTCCGATCGTGCGGGCGATGTCGGCGCAGTCCTCCATGGTCACGCCGGCAATCGGGACGATGGGGCAGACGTCGAGGGCGCCGATCCGGGGATGCGCCCCGGAGTGGCGGCGCATGTCGATCAGCTCGTAGGCCTTGTGCGCCGCCCTGACCGCCGCGTCCGCCACGGCCTCGGGCGGTCCGACGAAGGTGTAGACCGTGCGGTTGGTGTCGGCGCCGGGGTCAACGTCGAGCAGCTTCACGCCGCCGTCGGCGCGGATGGCGTCGGCGATGGCGTCGATGACGGCGCGGTTCCGGCCTTCCGAGAAGTTCGGGACGCATTCGACGAGCGTGGAGGACATGGCGGCTCCCGTGAGACAGCCATCATACCTTGGCGCGGCCGAGCCATCCGATGCCTGTCACGTCGCGCGAGTGCCGGCCAGGGGCCCGGGAGGGCGCCCTACTGCTGGGGGGCGTCTGCGAGTATGATCCTCCCATATGACTGATTCGATTCTTTTATCCGAGATCAACGAACAACCCGCGGTGCTGCAGCGGTTGCTGCGCGAGCGCGAGGGAACGGTGCGCAACGTGGCCGGTGCCCTCGCCAGCCGTGGCATCACCAGCGTCGTCATCGCAGCCCGCGGTTCGTCGGACAACGCCGCTCGCTACGCGCAGTACGTCCTTGGCGCCCGGAACGGCATCAACGTCGGCCTGGCCACCCCCTCGCTCTTCACGCGCTACCTCACGCCGCCGCGGCTGCACGGCGCGCTGGTCATCGGCATCTCGCAGTCCGGCGAGTCGCCCGACCTGGTGGCCGTGGTCGAAGAGGGGCGCCGGCAGGGGTGCCCCACCCTGGCCATCACCAACGTCGGGGGTTCGCCCATCACACGCGTTGCCGACCACACGCTGCTGCTCGGCGCGGGAACCGAGCGGAGTATCGCGGCGACCAAGACCTATACGGCCCAGCTGATGACAATCGCGATGCTGTCGGCCGCGCTCGGCGGCGACGACCGCCGGTGGTCGGAGCTGGCCGACGTGCCCGACCAGGTGAGCGAGGTGCTGAAACTCGGCGAGCAGGCGCGCGCCGCGGCTGAGGTGCTCAAGGACGCGGGCCACGGGGTCATGATCGGGCGCGGTTACAATTACGCGACGGCGTTCGAAGTGGCGCTCAAGGCAAAGGAGCTGGCGTACGTGGCGGTCGAGCCCTACTCGGCTGCCGACTTCCAGCACGGCCCGATCGCGCTGGTCGAGACCGGCTTCGCGGCGGCTGTCGTGAACGTCGCGGGGGCCGTCAGCGAGGAGGTCGAGGCACTGCTCCGGGCGATGGTCGAGCGCGGCGCGCGGCCGGCCGTTCTCTCCAATCTTTCCTCGTCGCTGTCGCTGGCGGCCGCGCCGCTGCCGCTGCCCGAGGGGCTGCCCGAGTGGCTCTCGCCGATCGCGGCGGTGGTGCCGGGGCAGCTGCTCGCGTTCAACCTGAGCCGTTTGCGGGGGTTCGATCCCGACCAGCCGCGCGGCCTGAGGAAGGTGACGAAGACGACGTAGGGCCGTACCAGGAAGGTGAAAACGCAACGTCTCCGGGGCCGTACCGGAAAGGTGAAGATCGCAACACTTCCGGTACGGCCCCATTGGTGTGATGCTATGGCCACGATCGTGTTGAACGGGCGGACGTACGCGGTGGACGAGGACGGCTTTCTCGAGGATCCGACAATCTGGAACCGGGAGGTGGCCGAGGATCTCGCCACGACCGAGGGCATCAATGGCCTGAACGAGGACCAGTGGAAGGTGGTGGCCTACCTCCGCGAGTACTACCTCCAGGCCGGCATGGCCCCGATGATCCGGAAACTCTGCAAGGAGACCGGCTTCAAGCTCGCGCAGATCTACGAGATGTTCCCGTCGGGGCCCGCGAAGGGCGCCTGCAAGGTGGCCGGCCTGCCGAAGCCGACCGGGTGCGTGTGACGGTCCTTTCCTTCCTGCTAATCTGGCTTGGTCTCGGGGTGTTCGCCGCCGCATCCGTGGCACGGGCGGTGCGCTACGCGCGGGCCCCCGTGCACCTGCGCTGGGAGCTATACCCGGTCCCCCACGAGGCGCCCGAGCGGGCGGCGCACGGCGGCTCGAGGTACGAGGAGCCGGAGTGGTGGGCGAAGCCACCCTCGAAGAACCTGCTGGGCGAGCTGGCGTACATGCTTCCCGAGATGCTGCTGCTGGCCGGCCTTCGACAGCACAACCGCCGGCTCTGGTACCGTTCCTACCCCTTCCACCTGGGCCTCTACCTGGTCGCCGCCGCGGGAGCGCTGCTCGGGACCGGCGCCATGCTCGACGTCGCCGGCGTTCCGCTCGGCGACAGGGCGGCGCACGTGCTCACGGCGGCGTGCGATCTCCTGGGGGCCGCCGGCGTCGTCCTCGGCACCGGCGGCGCCCTGGCCCTCCTGCACGCGCGGCTGACCGACGCGAAGCTGGCGGCCTACTCGGCGCCGGCTGATTACTTCAACCTCGCACTCTTTGCCGGCGTGCTGCCGCTGGCCGGCCTGGGGTTCCTCCTGGAGCCGGCGCCGTCCCTGCTGGTGGCCGCCCGCGTGGTGCGTTTCGACACTGCGGCGCCGTTGCACCCGGTGCTTGCCTCGGGCCTCGCGCTTGCCTCGCTCACCGCCGCCTACATCCCGCTGACCCACATGTCGCACTTCGTGGGGAAGTGGTTCACCTATCACAACGTCCGGTGGGATGACGGGCCAGATGGCGAACGCCTGCGCGCGAGGATGGCCGAATACCTGACCTACCGTCCCACCTGGTCGGCGCCCCACATCCTGGCGGACGGAACCCGGAGCTGGCGCGACGTGGCGGGGAGCAACCCGACGCGGGGAGGCGAAAGGTGAGCCGGCCGACGCGCGTCTCAGACCTGTCCCGGCGCGATCGCGAGGAAGTGACCCGCATCGACAAGGCGCCCCTCGCGCCGCTGCCGCCTCCGCTCGACGACCCGGCGGCGCTGCCGGCCTTCTCGTCCCTCTCCGATCAGGCCCGCGAGCGGTACGACGGGGCCCTCGACGGGACCATCGCGCTGAACCTTCCCGTCCCCTCGGGGCCGGACGAGGAGCGGACGCTCGTGGCGCGCTTCCTCGCGGGCCTCGACAAGTTGTTCGAGCGCGAGAACAACTGGATGTTCCTCGAGCCGCTGGTGCTCACGATGGAGCACTGCGCGAAGTGCCAGACGTGCTCGGAGGCCTGCCACGTCTTCGAGGCTGCCGGCGGGGAGGACATCTACCGGCCGACCTTCCGCGCCGAGATCCTCCGCCGCCTGTACTTCAAGCACGTGCGAACAGGAGGGCTGCTCGCGGCCTGGCACCACGGCGACATCACGGTCAACTGGCCGCTCGTCGCACGCCTCGCCGAGCTGAGCTACCGCTGCAACCTGTGCCGCCGCTGCGCCCAGGCCTGCCCCCTCGGGGCCGACAACGGCCTGGTGACCCACGAGCTGCGGAAGCTCTTCAGCCAGGAGATGGGAATCGCGCCGAAAGAACTGCACGACAACGGCTCGATGCTGCAGCTTCGGGCCGGCTCGTCCACGGGCATGACGCCGGCGGTCGTCCGCGACAACGTCGAGTTCATCGACGAGGACATCGGTGAGAAGACCGGCCTCGAGGTGAAGACGCCGTGGGACGTCGAAGGCGCCGACGTGTTGCTCGTCCACAACGCCGGCGAGATCATGGCGTGGCCCGAGAACCCGGGCGCCTTCGCGGTGATCCTGAACGCCGCCGGCATCTCGTGGACGATGTCGTCCGAGCTGGCCGGCTACGACTCGATCAACTACGGCCTCTGGTACGACGACGCGCAGTTCGCGCGGGTGGCGATCCGGCACGCCGAGGCGGCGCGCCGGCTGAAGGTGAAGAAGATCGTCCTCGGCGAGTGCGGCCACGCGCACAAGGCGCTGATGGTGGTGGCCGACCGCGTGCTGTCCGGCGACCTCGACATCCCGCGCGAAAGCTGCCTGACGCTGTTCCGCGACATCGTGGCGAGCGGTCGGCTGAAGCTCGACCCGTCGCGCAACGACTTCCCGGTCACGCTCCACGACCCATGCAATGTGGTCCGGCTGATGGGGGTGGTGGAGCCGCAGCGCGAGATCCTCCGGGCGATCTGCCCCCAGTTCCGCGAGATGGCGCCGCGCGGGGTGGACAACTATTGCTGCGGCGGCGGCAGCGGCTTTGCCATCATGAGCGGCCACAACTTCCGCGACTGGCGGCTGCAGGTGGCCGGGCGCAAGAAGGTGGAGCAGGTGCTCGAGGCCTTCGCCGACTGCCTCGATCCCTCGATCCCGAAGTACATCTGCGCCCCGTGCAGCAACTGCAAGGGCCAGTTCCGCGATGCCCTCGAGTACTTCGGGCTGTGGAGGGACCATCGCATCCTCTACGGCGGCCTCGCCGAGCTGATCGTGAACGCGATGACCGACGTGAAGCCCGGCTTCATCGAGTGGGAGTGGCATTAGGGCAGCAGACGACAGACACGTAGATGAGCGGTAGGGATGGTTCGAAGACCGGGACGGTCTTCCTGGTGGGCGCCGGGCCGGGCGACCCGCGCCTGCTGACCCTGCGCGGCCTCGAGTTGCTGCGCCGTGCCGACACCGTCGTCTTCGACGCGCTGGTGGATCGCGCCCTGCTCGAGCACTGCCCGCCGGGCGTGCGGCTGTTCGTCGCCGGGCAGCGCGACGATCCGCACGTGCTGGCGCAGGACGCGATCAACCGCCTGATCATCGAGGAGGCGCGGGCCGGACGCACGGTCGTCCGCCTGAAGGGGGGCGACCCGTTCGTCTTCGGGCGCGGGGGCGAGGAGGCCGAGGTGCTCGCGGCAGCCGGGATCCCGTACGAGATCGTCCCCGGGGTCAGCGCCGGCACCGCGGTGCCCGCCTGCGCCGGCATCCCCACCACCCACCGCGGCTACACCTCGGAGCTGGTGTTCCTCACCGGCCAGCAGTGCGGGTCGAAGCCGACGCCGGTGAACTGGTCGCTCTATGGCCCAAGCACCGCGACGCTGGTCATCTTCATGGGCGTCGCCAGCCTGGCCGAGGTCGCCAACGCGCTGCTGGCGCACGGCCGCCCCCCCTCGTGCCCGGCGGCGGTGATCGAAAACGGCACGACTCCTTCCCAGCGCACGATCACGGCGCCGCTCTCGCGCATTGCCGCCGTGGCCGCCACCGCCGGCATCCTGCCCCCCGCCCTCGTCGTGGTCGGCGAGGTGGTGGGGCTCCGGGACCGGCTGAAGTGGTTTCGGGAGGGATAGGATCGTCTCCCGATCACGGTTGCCGTGTGCCGCTCAGCGCACTGGAGCGCCCTCGGGAGCCCGAGCTGTCAGCACGGTTCCCCCGGGGTCGAGAAGCTGCAAGTCGCCCAGGTTCAACTCCCGGATGGCGGGCTCGATCTTCTGGCGATCCCCTACCGCCACCCACACCAGTTGATCCGGGTGGATGAACTTCCTCGCCGCGGCATTGGTTGCCTCGGGACGTCACGGCCCGCAGCTTCTTCGGATACACCGCGTAGTAGTCGTCCGGGAGACCGAGCGTCACGATGTCGTCCAGCGCATGGAAGACGTCGTGAGCTATCTCCCACCTGCCGGCCAGCGACCGGATCTGCCGATCGCGTGACTCGGAAACCTCTTCCGCGGTCAGCGGCCGATCCCCTACTGCCGACCGAATCTCCTTGGACAGCTCCGCCATCGCCTCACCGGTCTTGTCCGCCTGCACCGGGGCCATGGCCACCCACATCCGATCCCCCCGGGAGTACCGAGTATTGAGAGGCGTCAGCCGCCTCGCATCCCCCGTTTGGTGTATGGGCGAAGGAGGAGGCGGCGGCGGGTCAGCGGTCTGGTTGAGGTTGGGAGGGGTCGGGGCTGGCCGCCAGCCCAAGCGCCAGCGCCACCAGCTGAGCCTGGCGCGTCGTGCCGGTCTTCATCAACGCGCGCTTCACGTGCGTTCGCACGGTGTGGAGGCTCGTCGCCGTGTCGTCGCTGATCTCCTCCAGGCTCTCCCCGCAACACAGGCGCTCGGCGACGCGTGCCTCGGCATTGGTGAGGCCGTACAAACGCCGCAGCGCGCCGTTCAGCGACCGGGGCTGGGCGTCCGGGTCGCTGACGAACACGATGGCGGCGCCGCGTCCGAGGAGCGCTGGCGAACGCAGCGGGCTCACCACCACGTCGAGAGGCCTGGCGCTCGAGGCACGTCCGACCGGGAGGGCTCCCCCCGGGAACGTCCCGTTCCCGTTGCCTGTCCTTGCCGCACTGGCAACCAGCGAGCGCAGTGACGCGTTGAGGGCGGGCGTCGCCGCCCGCAGCGTGCCGTTCTCGAGGCGCAGCCCGTCGCGTCGGTCCAGGACGCGGCGGGCTGCCCGGTTTGCAAAAAGGACGCGCGCTTCCGCGGAGGCGACGATCACCCCGACCGTGAGGTGCTCGAGGCTTTCCTCCCCCCAGCGTGCCCTCGACTCGAGATCCACCGTCCTCTCCTGGATCGCCAGAGCTTGCTTGATATGTGGAAGGAGCGTCCTGAGCAAAGCGACGTCCTGATTGTCGTGCGGCTTCTCGTGGTGTCCGCGAAACACCGACAGGACGCATGCCGCATCCGGGCGGCGCCAGATGCAGCCACCGATCGCGTGGATGATGTCCTTTGGACGAAGAAAGTCGTTGTAGTACTCGCTTGCGGCCAGCTCCCCGGGCAAACACAGCCCCTCGCTGTGATGGATTTCGCCGGTCTGGAGGTACTTCTGCGCCCGTTTCCACCAGATGTTGCGCGCCGCGTAGTACTCGCCGTAGTCGCGCAGCCAGCGTTCGTCCGGGAAGCCGGCTGCGGCCACGATGGCCGCCTCCGCACCGGAGGTGGTGCCCTGCACGAAGATGATGGGCAACGACGAGTCCACCGCCTCGGCGTACCGTAACAGGAAGTCTGTCCAGAGGCTGGGGTCGGTGGCGGAGTCGTAGGCGAGGCGGACCAGGGCGAGGAGCGAGGCCTCGAGGGGCATGGCGCACCTCCTGAGGGGACGGTCCCGGCCTAGCAAGGGCCGGGCCGCGTGCAGCGAGCGGGGAGACGGACGCGGTACTACTGTGGTTCGTTGCCGCCGTCTCGTCGATGATCCAGGTCATATCGCCAGGCCCAGATCCCCATCAAACCGGAATCTTCCGCCCATACCCAATCCGGGTGATGCGCACCCTGCGTACTGCCGGCCAACATTGCGTGTATTGAAGGCCGCGGCGAAAGCCGCACGGCGCCATCTCAACAGTTGAAGCGAGAGGCCCCCATGAGGAGAGCGCTGCTAGGAGTCTCAGTCGCGTGCGCGGTGATTGCGGTCGTCACGCCGGTTGGCGCGCAGGACCTGAAGGAACCGGTTCCCGGGCCCGAGGTCAAGAAGCTCGATTTCTACGTCGGATCGTGGCAGGACGAGGCCGAATTTCAAGCAACACCGTTCAGCCCCGCCGGCAAGATGACCGGGACCTCAAAATGCGAGTGGTTCCCCGGCGGGTTTTACGTTGTCTGCCAGATGGAAGACCAAGGGGTCAAGGGGGCAACCACGACCCTCTTGATCCTCGCCTACGATCCCGTCAAGAAGCATTACACGGCGTATTCCATCGACAGCCGCGGGCACACGGGGGCAACGATTGGATCGGAATCGAACGGGACGTGGACCTGGGTCGGCGAGGAAAGCCTGGGCACCGACCGCGTGAGCTTCAGGATCATCAACGCGGCCGTGTCGCCCACCGAGGTATCCGCACAGGTGGAGACTTCGAGTGACGGCCGCAATTGGAAGACCGTCGGCCAAGGGCGGTCGCTGAAGGTCAAGTGACGACCGAGACGATGACGTCCGCCAACGCCTGCGGCATCACTGACGGCCCCTGGAGGCCGGCGTTGACCCGTCCGGCAGCGGCCACGGCCAGGAATGTCTGGCTCGCTCACGGCCGGAGGCTTCTGGGTCCCGGCGTCGCCCGCACGAGCGTGATGATGTGCCGGTGCGAGGTGCTGCTCGCCAGCGAGTTCTACAACGACTTCCTGCGGCCGAACGCGGTCTCGCACGCGCTGGGAGGGACACTTGCCGTGGAGGACGGCGCCGCCCTCAACCTCAGCGTTTTCCGCGAACCGGGCGCCCCGCCGTTCTCCGCGGCGGACCTGCAGTTGCTGGGAACGCTTCTGCCGCACCTCGAGCAGGCCGCGGCCATCCGGCGGCGCGCCGAGGGGCTGGAAACGCGCGCCCTTTGGTGCGAGGCGGCGCTGGACCGGCTGTCGGGAGGGGTGATTCTCGTGGAACGGTGCGGGAAGGTGTTCTTCGCGAACGAGTCGGCCCGGAGGCTGCTTGGCTCGCGCGATGGCCTGGCAGCACCGGCGCCGGTCTGGCCGATTGATCCCGAAATCCTGAATCGCGACACTCGCTGTTGTACAATGCGCGCGCTTTGCCGGGCCCCCCAGCGATCGCGATCCGCACGTGACACAGGATCCGGGCTCCATCCAGCAGATTGTGACCGTAGAGGCCGCAGGGGCGTCCTCCCTCGACCGCGAAGCCGCGGCGTCGCGGCGAACGGCGCTCGTCCGCCCGGTGGCCTCGCTGCTGCTGCTCGCCGTGATCGCGGCCGTGCTGCCCCTCGGCCTGGTCGTGGTGAACGCCTTCACGGTCGCCGGGAAGCAGCCGGAGAGCTACCTGCCGTCGGTCTTCCCGCCCGGGCCGCGCGAACCCTTCGACGCCGGCGCGGTCGAGAGGCTCGGCAGAGGCCAACCCGCCTACATCGTGATTGGCAACTCGATGGCGGGGACGCGCGTGGACCCCCGGTACCTGACGAACCTGATCGGGAAGCCGGTGGCAGGGATCTACCAGCCCGCCAGCGCCTCGGCGTACTGGTATCTCGCCTACAAGAATTGGGTGGTTGCGTCGGGAATCCGGCCGCGGGCGGTGATCTTCTACTTCCGCGACTGGACGCTGACCGACCCGATGTTCCGGCTCAATCGGCAGCACCTCGACGCGGTTGCCCTGGAGCGCGAGCCCGAACTGGACCGAATCGTCGCGCAGCACGCGCAGGGAGCCTTCTTCCGGGTTCACGCGTGGCTGCGCAACGCCTACCAGTACGACCGGGTGCGGACGTGGCTCCTGCCGCTGCTCGAGCAGGCGCCGATCGCGCTCGCCGCCTCGCGCCCGAAGGCGCGCCGCGAATTGCTCGGCCGGATGAACAACGAGATCTTCACCCTCGAGGGGCTGCGCGAGATGGCCGCCGCTGACATCGGCGAGGCCGACCGCGAGCGGCTCGACTTCGACAAGAACCTACCCCGCTCGGTGCTGCCCGAGCTGCTGAGGCTGGCGAAGGAGAACTCGACGCGCCTGGCCTTCATCCGCGTCCAGCGGCGTCCCGAAGGGAACCGTCCGCCCACGCAATCGCCCGAGCTGCAGGAGTACATCCGCAAGCTGAAGCAGTTTCTCGAGGCGAACGGCGCGTACTTCCACGACGAGTGGGGCGATCCCGAGCTGCCGCTGTCGATCTACCAGGACGGCGATCACATCCGCCGCGACAAGCAGAGGCACACCACCAGGCTGTTCGTGCGGCGGAACCGGGGGCTGTTTCAGTGATCTTCCACAGCCTGACCTTCGTGTGCTTCTTCGTCATCACGGCGGCGCTGTACTGGCGCCTGCCTCACCGCTGGCAGAACGTGCTGCTGCTGGTGGCGAGCTATACCTTCTACGGCTGGATCCACCCCTGGTTCCTCGCGCTGATCTTCGCCACGACCTTCGTGGACTACTGGTCGGCCGTCGGCATCGAGCGCTGGCCGGCGCACCGGCGTCGCTTCCTCTGGTTCAGCATCGTCAGCAACCTCGGCCTGCTCGGCTTCTTCAAGTATTTCGGCTTCTTCGCCGACAACGTGGTTGCGGCCGCCGCCCTCTTCGGCTGGGAGCTGTCGCGCCCGATGGTGGACATCTTCCTGCCGGTCGGGATCTCGTTCTACACGTTCCAGTCGATGAGCTACACCATCGACGTGTACAGGGGCCACACGCATGCCAGGCACGGCTTCCTGAACATGATGGTGTTCGTCTCGTTCTTCCCGCACCTGGTCGCCGGCCCCATCATGCGGGCCACCAACCTCCTGCCGCAGGTCGAGCGCGAGCGCCGCTTCTCGGCGTCCTCCGCGCGCGACGCGACGCTGCTCATCGCCTGGGGGTTCTTCAAGAAGCTGGTGATCGCCGACAGCGTCGGCGTCATCGCGAACAAGGTGTTCGCGCTCGCCGACCCCGACTTCTACCTGCTCTGGGCAGGCGTCTTCGCGTTCTGCATCCAGATTTACGCCGACTTCTCGGCCTACGCCGACATCGCGCGTGGCACGGCCAAGTGGCTGGGTTTCGACCTGGTCCACAACTTCGACCACCCCTACCTCGCCACGGGGCCCACCGACTTCTGGAAGCGATGGAACATCTCGCTGACCACCTGGTTCCGCGACTACGTCTTCTTCCCGCTCGGCTTTGCGCTCTCCCGGCGCGTGCACGAGGGAAAGCGTTTCGGCCTGCGTGCCGACCTGCGGATCTACGCCGCGGCCACCATGCTCACCTTCCTGCTCTCGGGCCTCTGGCACGGGGCCAGCTGGAACTACGTGGTGTGGGGGGGATACCACGGCCTGCTTCTCGTGATCGCCCGTGTTTCCGCCTCGATCTGGCGGCCCCGGCGGCGCGTGCGCCGCTACCTCCGTCCCTTCCAGTGGGCCGGCATGTTCGCGCTCACCAACGTCGGCTGGCTGATTTTCCGCGAGCCCGAGCTGTCGATGATCTGGCGCGACCTCTGGCTGAGCCCGTCCCAGTCCACGCAGCTGCAGCACCACGCGGGCGCGTACCTCTTCTTCCTCGCCTTCCTGTACTCGATCCCGCTGTGGATCCAGAGCCTCTGGGTGCGGTTCGTACCGTCCGACCTCACGGCGGCGGTCGATCGCGACGAGCCGGACGTCCGGTTCGGCCGCGTGGTGGGACAGGGAGCGCTGGCGGGCCTCATGTTCGCCGCAATCCTCGTCCTCCGTAGCTATACGACACTGGATTTCATCTACTTCCAGTTCTAGGCTAGCCGTCAGTCCGGACTCCAGGACTTCGTGGACTTGACCAGCCGACTTCGTGACCTCGTGACTTCGGGACTTCCTGGACTGCCAGAGCTCTCCCGTGCGGTACACTGACCAGGGGGTACCCGAATGTCGCCAAGCGAAGCCCGCCAGGAGCTGATGGACCGCCGCCGCCGGCTCGAAAGCGTCATCGAGGCGGGGATGGCGGTTCCGCAGATCGAGCACCTGCTGCGTGAGGTGGACAGCGCGCTCGAGCGTGTCGAGGTGGGAAGCTACGGCCGGTGCGAAACCTGCGGCGACCCGATTGAACCCGAGCGCCTGGCCGCCGACCCCTTGACCCGGTTCTGCCTCGATCACCTGAGCCGCGACGAGGCCCGCGCCCTCGAGCAGGACCTTCAGCTGGCGGGACGCGTCCAGCAGGGGCTGTTGCCGCCCAGGCTGCTCGTGCACCAGGGGTGGGAGATCGCCTACGAGTACCGCCCGCTCGGCCCCGTCAGCGGCGACTACTGTGACATCGTCAGCCCGCCCGCCGGCGACGGCGCCCTGCTCGTGCTGTTCGGGGACGTCTCGGGGAAGGGCGTCGCCGCCTCCATGCTGATGGCCCACCTCCACGCCACTGCGAGGACGCTCGCCGGCCTCGACCTCCCGCTTCCGCAGGTGCTCGACCGGGCCAACCGCGTGTTCTGCGAGAGCACCATGGAGAGCCACTACGCGACGCTGGTCTGCGCGCGGTTGTCGCCATCGGGGCGGGTCGAGCTGTCGAATGCCGGCCACTGCCCGCCGCTCCTGCTGAGAAGCGGCCAGGCCACACCGCTCCAGGCGCACGGCGTCCCGATCGGCCTCTTCTGCATCGAGGAGTTCCGCGTCGAGACCATCGACCTCGAGCCTGGCGACGCGTTGGTGCTCTACACCGACGGCATCACGGAGTCCATCAACGAGAACGGCGTGCCGTACGGCGAGGAGCGCCTCGCCCAGATGCTCGCCGGCTGGCTCGATCAGTCCTCGACCGAACTGGTCGCCGGCTGCATGGCTCACGCCCGCGCCTTCCGCGGTCGGACGCAGCGGGCCGACGACGAGACGGTGATGGTGATCCGGAGGCTCGCCAGCTGACCCGCCTCGCCCCCGCCTTCGCTTCGCCTCCGGCTGGCTTCTATCCTCGGCGAGCTACGGCGCGACAGGCCCGTGGTGAGCCGTGAGCCCTAGTCGTGAGCCCTGCCTTGAGCCCTGAGCCGTGCCCTGAGCCGTGCCCTGAGCCGTGAGCCTTGAGCCGTGAGCCAGATATAGAATGCCCTCGTGGCCAAGCGCATCCACTCGACCGCGTTCCTGACCGCCGTCGCCGCGGTGGTCGTCGTCATTCCCCTCGCCACCCAGCCCCGCGGCCCGGTGCCCGAAAGCGGCCGGACGGCCCTGGCCATCGCGCTGCGCCAGCTTGGCAACGTCGGCACCGTCCTGCAGACCGTTGCCCACCCGGATGACGAAAACAGCGCGCTGCTTGCGATGCTCGATCGGGGCCAGGGCTACCGGACGACGCTGCTGACTGCCACGCGCGGCACCGGCGGCCAGAACGAGATCGGCCCCGAGCTGTTCGAGGCCTTGAGCGTCCTCCGCACCAGCGAGCTCGAGCAGGTGCACCGCTTCGACGGCACCGAGCAGTACTTCGGCCGCCAGATCGACTTCGGCTACTCGTTCAGCGTGGACGAGACGTTCGAGAAATGGGGGCGCGACGAGGTGCTCTCCGACTACGTCCGGATGATCCGGATGCTGCGCCCCGACGTCGTCGTCACGATGCGGCCCGACGGCCAGGGCGGAGGGGAGCATCACCAGGCCCAGGCCATCATCACGGGGGAGGCCTTCCGGGCGGCCGCCGATCCGGCCCGATTCCCCGAACAGATCCGCGAGGGGCTGCGCCCGTGGCAGGCGCGAAAGCTCTACTACACGGCCAGCTATGGCTTCCGGGGCGAGCAGCCGCCACCGCCGGGCGTGGTGCTGCTGCCCGTCGCCACCGATGTGTACGACCCGGTGCTGGGCGCTACCTATTCCGAGGTGGGCGGCGAGGCGCGCAGCTATCACAAGTGCCAGGGCATGGGACAGCTCCTGCCGCTGCCCGGGGGCCCGACTTGGCGCTACCGCCTCGGCGACACCTCGCTCTCCGGCGGCGCCGGCCGCAAGGATGCTTCACTCTTCGACGGTATCGATACCACGCTGCCCGGCCTCGTCCAATACGTCGCCGGGACGCCGCCCCCGGCGCTGACCGCGGCTCTGGCCGCCATCGCCAGGCAAGCCGACGAGGCACGCCACGCGTTCGAGACCGCCGGGATGGACGCCGCCATCGCCCCGCTCGCTTCCGGCCTGTCTGCCATCCGCGACCTTCGCGGCAGGCTGCAGGCGCTGGGGCTCGACCCCTCCGCGGCCTTCGAGATCGACTTCCGCCTGGTCCGCGAGGCCGCCGAGTTCGAAGAAGCCCTGCTCATCGCGCAGGCGCTGCGCATCGACCTGCTGGCCGACGACGGGCTGGTCGTGCCGGGGCAGCCGGTGAACGTGCAGCTGATCGTCGCCAATCGCGGCGGCGCGCCCGTCCGTGTCGAGGCGGTCACGCTTTCCGGCTTCGACGGCGGGTCGTCATGCCCGGCAGAGGAGCTGAAGACGGGCGCCATCTACCGTTGCGCCTCGGCCGTCGGCATCCCGGCGAGCGCGCGGCTCACAACGCCCTACTGGCGGCCCATCCCCGGAACGGCCCGCTACGAGTTCGACCCTGGCGTCCCCTTCGGCCTGCCGTTCGCACCGACGCCGTTCCGCGGCCGGCTCGACCTGTCGATCGGCGGAACAACCGTTGCGGCCGACCTGCCGGTCAAGTTCCGCTACGAGGGGAACATCTTCAGCGGCGAGAAGCGCGCCGAGTTGCTCGTCGTTCCGCCGTACTCGGTCGTCATGACGCCCGACATCGCCGTCGTCCCGGCCGGGCCGCAGAAGGCGCCAGGCGAGGGTTCGTCGCCCTCGACGCGCGAGCTTCGCGTCGCGGTGACCAACGGTACCCGCGGGCCGGCGAAGGCAAGCGTCTCGCTCGAGGTGCCGAAGGGCTGGACCGTCGAACCGGCGGCCTCGCCGGTGGACTTCGCCCGCGAGGACGAAACCGAGACGGTGCGCTTCCTCGTGACGCCGCCCCCGAACGTGGCGGCGGGCAGCTACACCGTGCGGGCGCGCGTCGCCGATGGCCGCGGGACGTTCTCGGCCGGCTACCAGGTGATCGAGTACCCGCACGTCAACCGGCGACACCGGATCGTCGAGGCCGAGACGTCGATCAAGGCGATCGACGTGAAGGTGAGG
>JARKSS010000277.1 GCA_029974175.1 Vicinamibacterales bacterium | reverse complement strand
CGGCAAAGGCGGCGTCGAGGTCCGCCCACAGCCCGCGCAGCGCCGCGGCGGTCACGTACTCGGCGCCGGCCATGGGAGGCACCGCGGCGGCCGTCTTCTCGAGCACCTCGTCGGGCGGCGGCGCGATGTGGGGCAATTCGGGCTGCGCGCAGAGCGCGCTCACGAAGCGAGCGGCAAAGTCACGCCAGTAGTCCCAGGCAGGCGGCAGCGGGGTGGCCACCTCGCCGGCCCCCAACTGGAGCAGGCCCTCCCCGTGGCCTCGCTCGAAGGCTGCTGCAAGTCGCGACGCCACTTGCGAGGCCGGGTCCCGACTCCTGGCGAAGGCCGCCGGCTCGAGATCCGGCCCCAACGCCAGCAGCTGGCCGCGCGGCGTGAAAACCGGCTCGAGCGGTATCAACGGCAGTCCACCAGCACGCGGCCGAGCGCGCTCCGCGACATCAGGGCTTCGCACGCCTCGATCACCTCGGGCAGCCTGACGGTGCGGCTGGAGATTCGGGCGAGCGCCGCTGGCCGGAGATCGCTGCCGAGGCGGTTCCAGATCTCCATCCTCAAACCCATCGGGCAGTTTGCCGAGCTGGCGCCGAGCAGGCTCACGCCGCGGAGGATGAAGGGGAAGACGTTCCCCTCGAAGCCAGGGCCGCCCGCGTTGCCGATCGCCGCCACGTTTCCCCACGGCGCGACATGCCTCAGGAGTCCGGCCAAAAGCGCTCCACCGACATTGTCGATCGCACCGCCGTACCGCGCCGACTCGAGCGGGCGGCTCCCGAGCCGCAGACCCTCGGGCGTCACTACCTCGTGCGCCCCCAGCTCGCGCAGGTAGCCCTCGTGCTCGGGACGGCCCGTCACCGCCACCACCCGGTAGCCTCGCCCCGCCAGCATCGACACCGCCGCCGATCCCACGCCGCCCGTTGCGCCGGTGACGACGACCGGGCCCTTGCCGGGTGCCTGGCCGTTGGCTTCCATGCGGTGAAGCGCCAGCCCCGCCGTGAAGCCGGCCGTGCCGAGCACCATCGCCTCTCGCAGGTCGAGGCCGGCAGGGAGCGGCACGACCCAGTCACCCGGTACGCGCACGACCTCGGCGAACCCGCCGTCGCTGCTCTCGCCCAGCCCCATGCCGTTCACGAGGACGGCGTCGCCAGGTCGAAAGCGCGGATCCGCAGACGACTCGACGCGCCCCGAGACGTCGATCCCCGCATTGAGTGGCAGGCGCCTGTAGATCGGCGCCCGGCCGGTCACGCCGAGGGCATCCTTGAAGTTGACGCCCGACCACTCGGCGCGGATGACGACCTCGCCGGGGGTGAGATCGTCGGTTGACATCTCGACCACCCGCGCGGCAATTGCCCCGCCTTCCCGGAACACGCGGCATGCGAGCATGGTGATCCCTCTGTCAGCCTCCGAGTCCCTGCCGGACGATGACGTAGTCCTCGACCGGGCGGCCGCCGATGAGGTGTTCCTGGATGATTCGTTCGAGCACCGGCGGGTCGCAGGCGCGGTACCAGATGCCTTCGGGGTAGACGACCGCGATCGGCCCATCCGCGCAGATGCGCAGGCAGTTGGCCCTCGTGCGCAGGACGCCGCCTTCCTCGGAGAGCCCCAGTTCCTTCAGCCGCTCTTTCAGGTAGTTCCACGCGGCGGCGCCGCGCTCGAGGTCGCAGCACTTGGGCTTGCTCTGCTCGCAGCAGAGGAAGATGTGATGGTGGGCGGCGGTGACGCCCACCGAGGCCGCCTTCGCCCGGAGGCGTTCGGGCCCCGAGTCGCCAGGGGATGGGTCCATGGAGGAAGTATTCCACAGGATTCCCCCGACTCCAGACCCCCGACTCCCGGATCCTGACTCCCGAATCCTGTATGCTGTCAGTTTGGTCTGGTCCCCGAGGTGCTCTTCCGGTGAAGCGTCCCGACATCCCGCCGGCCGTGCTCGCGCTCTCTGGCGCGCACATGGTCAGCGACATCTTCTCGAACATCTACGCGCCGCTGTTGCCGCTGTTCATCCCCAAGCTCGGCCTTTCGCTTGCCGGTGCTGGTGCGCTGGCGATGTCGATCCAGCTTTCGGGCTCGGTTGCGCAGCTGTTCTTCGGCCCGCTGGCCGATCGCTGGCGGCCGCGCGTGCTCGCCGTGGCGGGCCCCATCGTGACGGTGAGCTGCCTTGCGTTTGCCGGCTGGGCGGTCAGCCCGCTCATGCTCGGCGTGATCCTCGTCCTCGGGAACCTCGGGAGCGCGGCTTTCCACCCCACGGCCGCGGCCATCGTGAACCGGGTCGGCGGCGAGCGGCGCGGAACGGCGATGTCGGTGCACGTCACCGGAGGTGCGATCGGGAACGCGGTGGCGCCGCTGGTGTTCGCCCCCTACGCGGCCCGCTTCGGCCTGGCCTGGACGCCGCTGCTGGCCCTGCCGGCCCTGCTGCTGCTGGCCGGCCTCCTGCGGGGTGTGCCCGAGGTTCGCCTCTCCGAGGGCGCCGGACGGAATGGCTTCGGGGCCCTCGAGCCCTACGCGACGCCGCTGGCGCTGCTCTGGACGGTCGTGGTCATCCGGACGGTCGTGGCCATCGGCTTTTCGACCTTCCTGCCCGTGTTCATGGTCGCCAACGGCCTCACGGTGAGCGAGGCGGGCTTTGCGGTGACCTGCTACCTGCTGGCCGGGAGCTTCGGCGGCTTCTTTGGGGGACCGGTGGCCGACCGTTTCGGCCCCCGGCGGGTGATCTCGTGGTCGCTGGTGCTCGCAGTGCCGCTGCTTGCGTCGGCAACCTGGCTGAGCGGGCCGCTGTCGTACGTCCTGCTGACGGCGGGCGGGTTCTTCCTGGGCTCGACGCTGCCGGTGAACATCACCTACGCGCACATGATTGCGCCGGTGGCCGCCGGCACGGTGTCGTCGCTGATGATGGGCGTGGCCTGGGGCGTGGGCGGCATGGCCGTCCCGCTGGTAGGGCTGGCGGGCGACCGGGTCGGCCTGGGTCCGGCGCTGCTGGTGCTCGCGTTCCTTCCCGCCGTGGCTGCCCTCATCACGCTGGCGCTTCCTCCCGGCGGGCCGCACGTCGAAGCGGCGGAGGGCGCGGCCGCCTCCGATTGACACACCCGTTGCGGGCCCAATAGGATTCACACTCGTGAACCGACGAGACGTCCTCACCGCCGCGGCGGCCGCGGCCGTCGCGCCGGCTGCGCCGCTGCTCGCGTCGAGCCGGCAAGCCGCCCCCACGCGCGCGGCCCGCTTCCACATGCACTTCGCCCCGCACTTCGGGCAGTTCAAGGCGCACGCGGGCAACGACCTCGTCGCCCAGATCGAGTTCGCGGCGAGCCAGGGGTTCACCGCGATGTTCGACAACGGGCTGATGGGGCGCCCGGCCGCCCAGCAGGAGTTGATCGCGCGCGAGCTGTCGCGCCGCAACATGCAACTCGGCCCCTTCGTCCTCTACGCCGACTTCGAGACCAAGAGCTTCGTTCTTCGCGACAAGGACGTCCGGGCGATGCTGCTCAAGAAGATGCGCGACGGCGTCGAGACGGCGAAGCGAACCGGCGCGAAGCAGGCGCTGGTCGTCCTCGGGCGGTACGACGAGAGCCTGGCCTGGGACTACCAGACGACGAACGCGGTCGATCACCTGAGGGCCTGCGTGGAGATCGTCCAGCCGGCCGGCCTCGTGATCGTCCTCGAACCCCTCAATCCCAAGGACCACCCCGGGTTGTTCCTGACGCGGATTCCGCAGGCCTACCAGATCTGCAAGGCCGTGGCCAGCCCGTCGTGCAAGATCGTCGACGACCTGTACCACCAGCAGATCACCGAGGGGAACCTGATTCCCAACATCGAGGCGGCGTGGGACGAGATCGCGGCGTTCCACCTCGGCGACAACCCCGGCCGCAAGGAGCCCACCACCGGGGAGATCAACTACCGGAACGTGTTCCGCTACATCCGCGACAAGGGTTACCAGGGCGTGCTGTGCATGGAACACGGGCAGAGCAAGCCGGGCATCGAGGGAGAGCGGGCGGTCATCGAGGCCTACCGCGCGTGCGACCCGTCCTGATCGGAGAGAAAGGCATCATGAGCGAGAACCAGACGACAGTCACCAGGCGCGATTTCGTGAAGGCCGCCAGCGCGGCCACGGCGGCGGCCGCCTTCGCCCAGCCGCTCGGCGTGTTCGCCCAGGGCTCGGACACCATCAAGGTCGGCGTGATTGGCTGCGGCGGCCGGGGCACCGGCGCGGCGATCGACTGCTTGAGGGCGGCGAAGGGGGTCGAGATCGTCGCCCTCGGCGATCTCGTTCCCGACCGGATCGAGAGCTCGCTCGCCCAGCTCACCAAGCAGTTCCCCGATCGCGTCAAGGTGTCGAAGGACCACCAGTTCACCGGCTTCGACAACTACAAGGGCGTCCTGTCGGTGCCCGGCGTGAACCTGATCATCACCGCGGCGCCCCCGGGGTTCCGGCCGATTCACCTGAAGGCGGCCGTCGAGGCCGGCAAGCACGTGTTCATGGAGAAGCCGGTTGCCGTGGACCCGGTGGGCGTGCGCTCGGTCATTGCCTCCTCGGATTTGGCGAAGCAGAAGGGGCTCGCGATTGTCGCCGGCACGCAGCGCCGGCACCAGCAGCGCTACCTCGAGATGATGAAGCGCATCCAGGACGGCCAGATCGGCGAGATTGTCGCCGCGCAGTGCTACTGGAACCAGGGCGACCTCTGGGTGAAGGAGCGCACGCCGGGGATGTCGGAGATAGAGTGGCAGTGCCGCAACTGGCTCTACTTCACCTGGACCTCGGGCGACCACATCGTCGAGCAGCACGTGCACAACATCGACGTCGTGAACTGGGCGATGGGCTGCATGCCGCGCAACGTGATGGGCATGGGCGGTCGGCAGGTGCGCACCGGGCCCGAATACGGCAACATCTACGACCACTTCGCCGTGGAGTTCGAGTACCCGAACGGCGTGCGGGTGAGCAGCATGTGCCGGCAGACCAAGGGGGCCAACGACCGCGTCGAGGAGCGGATCGTCGGGACCAAGGGCGTGGCGCTGAGCACGTCCAACTCCACGAAGATCACCGGCGCGACCGAGTGGACCTTCGAGGGTGACGAGACCAACCCGTACGTGCAGGAGCACATCGACCTGATCGCCTCGATCCGCAGCGGCAAGCCGCTCAACGAGGGGCGGCAGATTGCCGAGAGCACGATGTGCGCGATCATGGGGCGCATGAGCGCGTACACCGGCCGCGCGCTGTCGTGGGAGTGGGCGATGAACACGTCGAAGCTCGACCTCTCGCCCGCCAAGTACGAGTTCGGCCCGAACCCGGTGGAGCCGGTGGCGATGCCGGGCATCACGCCGCTGATCTAGCGGGCGCGGCCACTCGACGGCCGACAACGGTGACGCGGGGAATGGAGCTGCGGTGCAGTCCGCACGCTCCGTTCCCCGCCTTTTGTTTTCCGTCCTTTCATCCGCCCCCTCTCCCTTCGAAATTCGGCCCAGCTAACCGGCCTGCCGCGCCCACGCGTGAATTCGCCGCAAGGAGCCGTCGCGGTCCCTGGCCCGGGGCCAGCCCGGGCAACGCCTCGAGCACCGCGCCAGAGCGCGGTGTCGGAACCGGCGGCCCGCTCGAGGGTTGTGCCGCCGACACGGCATGAACGAACGCGAAGCGTTCGTGAATGATGGGGGCTAAAATGGATGAATGACCCGACAACTGAAAGTCAGCTCCCTGGCGGGCCTGTGTCTCTTCGCGGCGACGCTCGCCGCCGCACAGCAGCCCCCCAACCCGCCGTCCACGGCGCCGACCGTTGCCCAGGAACCGGCCGCCG
>JARKSS010000274.1 GCA_029974175.1 Vicinamibacterales bacterium | reverse complement strand
GCCAGGGACGCGGCAACAGCGGCGTTTTCGTCCACGGGCGGTACGAGGTCCAGGTGCTCGACTCCTACGAGAACCCGACCTACCCCGACGGCCAGTGCGGGGCGCTCTACGGCCGCGCGGTCCCGCTGGTGAACGCCTCCTGCAAGCCTGGGCAGTGGCAGACCTACGACATCATCTACCACCGTCCGCTCTTCGACCAGTCGGGCAAGGTGACGCGGAAAGCGGTCTTCACGGTCCTGCACAACGGCGTCCTGATCCACGACCACGTCGCGCTCGAGGGCGGCACCGACTGGGTCGGCCCGCACGCCGTGACCGAGTACTCACCGCACGGGGACAAGGGGCCGCTGATGTTCCAGGACCACAGCAACCCCGTCCGCTTCCGGAACGTCTGGATCCGGGAACTGGACGACTGACCCGGCCGGAAGCCGGAGTCCCACCAAGATCGCGAAAAGGGGCGGGGCCTGGAACCCCGCCGCCCCCCGCCTCGTCTCATAAATCGCGCGGGTCCACCTTGATCCTCCGCGCGGAGCCCCATGCTCGAAAACCTCCTCCGTGACGTTCGCATCGGCGTGCGGGTGCTCGTCAAGGAGCGGGCCTTCTGCACGCTCGCCATCCTGGTGCTGGCACTCGGGATCTGTGGCGTGACCGCGATGTTCGCCGTCGTCAACGGCGTCATCATCCGGGGGTTCTCGTTCCCGAACGCGCACCGCCTGGTGCACGTGGACTTCATCGACCCGACCACGGGCAGCGGGCGGCACGCGGCGCGCCGCATGGGCTCGAAGGACTTCGTCGAGCTGGCGGCCGCCCAGCGGTCGTTCACGATGATCGCCGCCTACAGCGGCGGCGCGACCGTGAACATGGCCGTGAACGGCGAACCGCGGCGCTACGAGGGAAGCTTCGTCACGCCCGACCTCTTCCGCATCCTCGGCATCGAGCCGGCCCTCGGGCGCGACTTCCAGGCTGCCGACGACGTCCCCGGGGCCGAGAAGGTGGCCATCATCTCGCACGGCCTGTGGCAGCGCGACTTCGGCGGGGCGAAAGACATCATCGGCCGGGTGGTGCGCGTGAATGGGGCGCCCGCGACGATCGTCGGCGTGATGCCCAAGGGCTTCGCGTTTCCCTACCGCGAAGACGTGTGGATGCCACTCCATGGCCAGTACCCGGTGCTCGAGCGGAACGACCCGCGCGATCACATGCCGATGGTGCTGGCACTCCTCGAACCGGGCGTCACGCTCGACGCCGCCAACGCCGAACTGACTTCGCTGGCGAGGCGCTTCGCCGCGGTTTACCCGGCCACCAACGAACGCTTCACCGCCGGGCTCGTGATTCCGCTCTCGCGCATCTACACCCCCGACGGGCTCCGGGGGACGATGTTCACGATGCTCGGCTTCTGCGTGGGCGTGCTGCTCATCGCGTGCGTCAACGTGATGAACATGCAGTTCGCGCGGGCGGCGCTCCGCGCCAGGGAACTGGCGGTCCGCTCGTCGCTCGGCGCCAGCAGGATGCGGCTCGTGCGCCAGATGCTCACCGAGAGCGCCATCGTGGCGGTCGCCGGGGCGGCCCTCGGCATCCCGCTGGCGTACGAGGCCACCGACTGGCTGTGGGCGACCGTGCACAGCATGCAGTACGGGCCCCCGACCTGGATGACCTTCGACATCGACGGCCGCGTGCTGGTGCTGACGGTGGCCGCGACGGCAGCCGCGGCCGTCGTCTCCGGCCTCGTGCCCGCGTGGATAGCGTCGCGGGCTGATACCGTCGCGGTCCTCCGCGACCAGTCGCGGGGCAGCACCGGGCGGGGCGTCGCCGTGGCGACCGGCGGCCTGGTCGTCGTCCAGCTGGTGGTCACCTGCGTGCTGCTCGTCGGCTCGCTGTTGCAGGTGCGTTCGATCGTCAGGCAGCAGGAGGTGGAGTTCGGCTACGACACGCGCGGCGTCCTGTCGGCGAGGATCGGGTTGACGGATGCGCGGTACGAGGCACCTGAGGCCCGCGCGCTCTTCTACGATCGCCTGCTCGCCGTCCTGCGCGACTCGCCCGACTTCGGCGCCGCCGCCATCACGAGCCGCATTCGCATGGTGTCGTCGAGCACGACGCGCATCGAGATCGAGGGAAAGGTTTACCGGGACGAGCGGGATCGCCCCGTGACCCACTGGGAGAAGGTCTCGAGCGGGTATGCCGACGCCATCGGCCAGCGAATCCTGAGGGGCCGGGCGATTTCCGACGGCGATCTCGACTGGAAGCGGCCGGTGGCGGTCGTCAACGAGGCGTTCGCGCGGCGCCACTTCGGCCGCGACGACCCGCTGGGACGTCGCTTCCGGGCCGTCGGCGGCGACGGGCAGCCGGGTCCGTGGCGCACCATCGTCGGCGTCGCCGCGACGGTGAGGATGCTCGGCGTCCAGAACAACCCGCTCGCCGACGATTCCGGCTTCTACATCCCGTTCCACGGCAGCATCGCCGGCCCGGTGCCCGAGGGCCCAGTGCCATCCGAGTTCGCGACGCTGGTCGTCAGGCCCCGCGCAACCGTGCCTGCCGAGACGATGGCCGCCGCCCTGCGCCGGGCGGTCGGCAGCGTCGATCCCGACATGCCTCTCTACTACGTCGGGACGCCGGCCCAGCAGTGGGACGAGGCCCTCGCGCAGGGCCGGGTGGTGGCGGGGATGTTCTCGTCGTCCGGCCTTGTGGCGGTCATCATGGCTTCGGTCGGCCTGTTCGGCGTGATGTCGTTCTCGGTGAACCAGCGCCGGCAGGAGTTTGGCGTGCGCATGGCGCTCGGCGCCGACCGCCGCGCGATCGTGGGGATGGTGCTGAAGCGCGGCGTTCGGCAGATCGCCCTCGGGCTGTCCCTCGGCTTCGCGCTGGCGTTCGTGCTTGCCAGCGTCGGCCGGGAGGTCCTGGCCGGCATGCTGTTCAACGTGAGTCCCCACGACCCGTTCAGCTACACGGTCGTCTTCGCGGTTGTCGCCCTGGTGTCGCTCGCGGCCGCGCTCGTGCCCGCGCTCCGGGCGGCCCGGGTCCACCCGATGACGGCCTTGCGCACCGAGTGACGCCGGCGGGCGCGCCCGGCATTCGGCCGCCGGCAGTGACCCTGCCTTTCCATCCCGCCGTACGCGGGATACCTGTCAGCGGCCGCTTCGGAACTGCCTCTTCCGCCACCGAACTGGCGCCCGCACATCCAGATTCGCCGCCGCGCGATTGCAGGTAGAATTGGCCAGCCGTTCGTGGAGTTGGCCCCCTCCGTGTCCCTCGATCGTGCACCTGAACGTTGGAGTTCGAGATGAGCCTTGTCAGCAGATGGAAGACCTACCTGGTGCCGGCGATAGTGCTGGCCCTCGCCGTCGCGGGCTCGCTCGCGGTTGCCAGGGGCATTGCCAGGCAGGACCGGCCAACCGGGCTTCGCCTCAACGATCTCGAGTACTTCGAGACGCGCGGCCTCAACGTCCTCGTGTTCAGCAACCAGTACAACGGCATGTTCTTCGACGAGAAGACGGCCGGCGTCGAGATCATCCAGCACGGCGTCAGGCTGGCCACTGGCGGCGCCGTGCGGTTGTCGCCAACGCCAGAGCAATGGGACCAGATCCCGAAGGTGATCGAGCGGAAGGTGGACAAGGCGGCCAACACCATCACGTGCCTGCTCCGCTACGACGGGTTCGACTTCGACTCGAGGCTCGTCGTCAGTCCCGAGGGGGCCGGGTTCCGCGTGGCGGTGTACGTGGACAAGCCGGTCCCCGAGAAGCTGGAGGGGCGCGCGGGCCTGAACCTCGAGTTCCTGCCATCGAAGTTCTTCGAGCGCACCTACCTGGTGGACGGTCGGCCGGGAATCTTTCCGCGCCACCCCATCGGCCCCACCGAGACGAAGCCCGCCGACACCAAGATTCCCCAGTTTGAGGGCTACAACACGTTCGAGGATCGCGGCCTGAACGAGTACGTGGAGCCGAAGCCGTTCGCGGTGGGACAGACGTTGGTCCTCGCTCCCGAAGACCCCGAGCGGCGCGTCACGATCAAGGCGCTCATGGGGGAGGCGCAGCTGTACGACGGGCGCAACCTGGCACAGAACGGCTGGTTCGTCGTCCGCTCGGTGCTGGCAGCCAAGGCCACCGGCAAGGTGGCCGAGTGGCTCGTGACGCCCAACATCATCCCGAACTGGACGCGGACGCCGGTGATCGGCTTCTCGCAGGCCGGCTACCATCCCTCGCAGAAGAAGGTGGCCGTGATCGAGCTCGACCCGAACGACACGCCGCTCGCCACCGCCTCGCTGTTCGAGGTGACGGCTGACGGTACGCCGGTCGAGAAGCTGAAGGCAAAGGTCCAGCCGTGGGGCCGTTACCTCAGGTACAACTACGTCACCGCCGACTTCAGCCCGGTCCATCAACCCGGCCTCTACTACATCCAGTACGGCACCGAAAAGACCGAGACCTTCCCGATCGGGCCGGACGTGTACGACACCATCTGGCACGCCACCGCCGACATCTGGTTCCCCGTGCAGATGGACCACATGATGGTCAACGAGGCGTACCGCGTCTGGCACGGCCTGCCCCACATGGACGATGCGCTGCAGGCGCCGCTCAACATCCAGCACTTCGACAACTACCGGATGGGGGCGTCCACCGAGACCCGGTTCAAGCCCCTCGAGCGGATCCCGGGCCTTGCGGTGGGCGGCTGGTTCGACGCCGGCGACTTCGACTTCGAGGCCCCGGCCCACGCCTCCACCATCCAGAGCCTGGTGGACACCTGGGAAACCTTCAAGCCGATGCGCGACCAGACGTTCGTGGACCAGGCCACCCGCTTCGTGGACATCCATCGCCCCGACGGCAAGCCCGACCTGCTGCAGCAGATCGAGCACGGGGTGCTGCAGGTGGCGGCGCACTACCGGGCGTACGGCCGGCTGGCCCGCGGGATGACCGACTCGGTTCTCTACCGGTACCATCACCTCGGCGACGCCTCGACGCAGACCGACAACCTGCTGTACGACCCCTCGCTGAAGCCGTACCAGGTCGAGGGCAACCGCAGCGGCACGCCCGACGACCGGTGGGTCTTCACCATCCGCATGCCTTCGAACAACTACGCCGGCATCGGGGCGTTGTCGGCTGCCAGCCGGGCCCTGAAGGGCTTCAACGATCGGTTGGCGGACGAGTGCCTCGCGATGGCGAAGAAGGCGTATGCCGAGGAGCGGAAGATGGCGGCAGACAACCCGCCGGCCGGCATGGACGCCAGGTTCGGGCCGGGCGCCGAGATGGCGGCCCTCTTTCAGCTCATCAAGGCCACCGGGAAGCAGCAGTACATCGATCGGTTCGCCGAGCTGCTGTGGCCGTCGCTCGAGCAGCCTGGCGGACGGAGCCTCCTGCTCGCGGTGCGGGCGCTCCCTTACCTGGGCCCCGGCGCCGCCGAGAAGCTGCGCCCCTTCGTGGAGAAGCACAGGGCAGAGGCGGAAGACCTCTTGAAGCAGAACCCCTACGGCGTGCCTATTGCCACCGGCGGCTGGGCGGGCAGCGGCGGGGTGATGGCCTGGGCGACGACCAACTACCACCTGCACAAGGCCTACCCCGACCTGATCGACAAGGAGATGGTGTACCGCGGCCTGTACTTCCTCTTCGGGACCCACCCCGCCACCAACACCTCGCTGGTGGCGGCGGTCGGGACCAAGTCGAAGCGGCTCGCGTACGGGAACAACCGTGCCGACTTCTCGTTCATCCCCGGCGTCGTCGTGCCGGGGGTTCTCATCCTGAAGCCCGACTATCCGGAACAGATGGACGACTGGCCGTTCCTCTGGGGCGAGAACAAGGGCACCATTGGCGGCGCGTCACAATACCTCTTCCTCGCGCACGCGGTGAACGACCTGGTGAAGCACTAGGCAGGAGCACACGATGATCTCTCGATACACAACCCGAAAGAGCACTCTCACGGCGTTCGGGATGGCGCTGGCCCTTGCAGCGTGCCTGCTGGGCGCCGTTCCGGCCCTTGCGCAGGAGAACGGGCTGCGTCTGAACGACCGCGAGTATTTCGAGACGCGCGGCCTCAACGTCCTCGTCTTCAGCAACGAGTACAACGGCATGTTCTTCGACGAGAAGACGGCCGGCATCGAGATCATCCAGCACGGCGTGCGGCTGGCCACCGGCGGCGCCGTGCGGCTGTCGCCGACGCCCGAGCAGTGGGACCAGATCCCGAAGGTGATCGAGCGGAAGGTGGACAAGGCCGCCGGCACCATCACCTGCCTCTTGCGGTACGAGTCGTTCAACTTCGATTCGAGGCTGGTGGTGACCGCCGAGGGCTCAGCGGTCCGGGTGGCGGTGTTCGTGGACAAGCCGGTGCCCGAGAAGCTCGAAGGGCGGGCCGGCCTCAACCTCGAGTTCCTGCCGTCGAAGTACTTCGAGCGGACCTACCTGGCCGACGGCAAGCCCGGGATCTTCCCGCGCTACCCGATCGGACCGACCGTGACCAAGCCGGGCGACACGAAGATCCCCCAGTTCGAGGGGTACTCGACCTTCGACGACCGGGGCCGCAACGAGTACATCGAGGCGCAGCCCGTGGCCACCGGCAAGGCGTTCGTGCTCGCCCCCGAGGATCCCGAGCGCCGCGTCGCCATCAAGGCCGTCAGCGGAGAGCTGCAGCTCCTCGACGGGCGCAACCTCGCCCAGAACGGCTGGTTCATCGTCCGGTCGCTGCTGGCCACGAAGACGACGGGGAAGGTGGCCGAATGGGTGGTCGCCCCGAACGTGGTCCCGAACTGGACCCGTACGCCCGTCATCGGGTTCTCCCAGGTGGGCTATCACCCCTCCCAGAAGAAGGTCGCGGTGATCGAGCTCGACGTGAACGACACGCCGCTGGCCACCGCATCGATCTTCGAGGTGACGGCGGACGGGACGCCGGTCGAGCGGTTGAAGGCAAAGGTCGAGCCGTGGGGCCGCTACCTCCGGTACAACTACGTCACCGCCGACTTCAGCCCGGTTGACCGCCCGGGCGTCTACTACATCCAGTACGGCTCGCAGAAGACCGAGACGTTCCCCATCGATGCCAGCGTCTACGACACCATCTGGCACGCGACGGCCGACGTGTGGTTCCCGGTCCAGATGGATCACATGGCCGTGAACGAGGCGTACCGCGTCTGGCACGGCCTGACGCACATGGACGATGCGCTGCAGGCGCCGCTGAACTTCCAGCACTTCGACGGGTACCGGATGGGGGCCTCGACCGACACGAAGTACAAGCCGCTCGAGCGCATCCCGGGCCTCGCCGTCGGGGGGTGGTTCGATGCCGGCGATTTCGACATCCAGGGAGGGTCGCACGCGTCCACGATCACGACGCTGGTGGACCTCTGGGAAAGGTTCAGGCCCGAACGCGATCAGACCTTCATCGACCAGGCCACCCGCTTCGTGGACATCCACCGTCCCGACGGCAAGCCCGACATCCTGCAGCAGATCGAGCACGGCGTGCTGGCGGTGGCGGCGCAGTACCGCTCCATCGGCCACCTGAACATGGGGATCGTCGATTCGCACCTCCACCGCTACCACCACCTCGGCGACGCGTCCACGCAGACCGACAACCTGCTGTACGACCCCTCGCTGAAGCCGTACCAGGTGGAGGGCAACCGCAGCGGCACGCCCGACGACCGCTGGGTCTTCACGACCCGGACGCCATTCCTGAACTACGCGGGCATCGGGTCGCTGGCCGCGGCGAGCCGGGCCCTCCGCGGCTTCAACGACGCGCTGGCCGACGAGTGCCTCGCGCTGGCGAAGAAGGCCTACACCGAGGAGCGGAACACGCCGCCGCCCCAGGCCCCGGCCGGGCCCTTTGCGCGGTTCGGCCGGTTCGCCGAGCTGTCGGCCGTGCTGCAGCTGATGATCACCACCAAGGAGCAGCAGTACGTCGATCGGTTCAACGAGCTGATCTGGCCGGCACTCGACCAGGCGCTCGACAGGAATCTCGACACCGCGATCAAGGCCCTGCCGTTCCTCGGGCCTGGCGCGGTCGAGAAGCTTCGGCCGTATGCGGTGCAGTACAAGGCCAGGGTGGAGGCGCTGAGCAAGGAGAACCCCTACGGGGTGCCGATTGCCACCGGCGGCTGGGCGGGCAGCGCGGGCGTGGTGAGCTGGGCGACCACCAACTACTTGCTGCACAAGGTCTATCCCGACCTGTTCGACAAGGAGCTGGTGTTCCGCGGCCTGCACTTCATCTTCGGCCGGCACCCGGCGTCGAACGTGTCGCTGGTGGCCACGGTGGGAACCAAGTCGAAGCGGCTCGCCTACGGCAACAACCGGGCCGACTTCACCTTCATCCCCGGCGTCATCGTCCCGGGCATCCTGATTCTCAAGCCCGACTACCCGGAGAACATGGACGACTGGCCGTTCCTGTGGGGAGAGAACGAGGGGACGATCACCGGCGCGGCGGGGTACCTCTACCTGGCCAACGCCGCGCAGGAGCTGCTGAAGAAGTAGAAGCAGGAAGGGCGGCGAGCGCGACGCTCGCCGCCCACGGTCTAGAGGCCCTCGTAGACGCGCAGCGCCTGCTCGGCGTCGCGGCGGACGCCCTCGCGATCGGCTTCGCTTGCGAAAGTCGGCCGCGTCGAGAGCCAGTGGAGCAGCCCCTGGACGGCCTTGCGCAGGTAGAGGACCGAGGCCTCTTCCCGCACTGGCCGCCCGTCCCGCAGGAAGTAGACGGGGTTCGTGTGCGCGAACACGGCCGACCCGCGCGGCAGCAGCCTCGGGGTGATGTCGGGGTCGGCGAAGGCGCGCGCCGCAAGCCAGCCACTCAGCTGGAGCGTCAGAGTTGCCTCTGTCTGCAGCGTGTAGACGCCGTCGACCGGGGCGTTGGCCTGCACGAGCTTGAGGGTGTGCGCGACCACCCGGCCGTTCATCACGATCTCGAGGGTCGTGAAGGGCAGGATCGACCGGGCGGCGGCGCGCACCCTCACCGTTCTGTTCCCATCGAATGCGACCACGTCCCCCGGGGTTGCACCCTCCACGTCGAACTCGAGAAGCGGCCCGTTGGTCACGAACCCCGAGCCCTCTTTGATTCCCTCGAGCCACGCGGCGAAGCCGTCTGCACCCTTCGTACGGGCGTAGACGCGGTTGCTGCCGATCGGGATGTCCTCGCCCGACTTGTCGGTCCCGGCGGCAATCGGCAGCCGGAAACCGGCGTTCAGGAACTGGTAGTAGAGATCGATGCCGGGCATCGGGGTGAAGTCGGCCGCGGGCATTCCGGAGGTGCTCCAGGCGGAGAGGTGCGCGGGGAGCTGCATGGGATCCGACCAGGTCGGGATCTCCAGCGCGTCGAGAAGCCCGAGCGCCACGGCCACCGGCGTGGCGGCACCCGGCAGGTTCTCGAAGTGCGCCAGCGAGACGAGGGCCGCCTGGCCGCGGGCCGCACGCCCGCCGGCCAGGACGTCGCAGTGGGGATGGCTGGTCCAGTACTCGAGCGTTCCGCACGGTACGGGGTAGCCGGGCACGAGGCTCTTGATGCCGGCCAGCGTGAGGTGGCCGAGATGCCAGTCGATGATCTCCTGGCTCAGGTGGATTTGGTGCTCGGGCGACGAGCGGGTGTCGGGACGTCCCGTGAACGATCCGTCGTTGGGAAGGGGCATTCCGCCGAGGACGAGGAGGTTCAGCGCGTGAAGGTCCTCTGCTCGCATCTCGAGAGGGGCGGTGGAGAGTGCTGGAAGGTGCGCGTGGATGTCGCCGCCCGCGTAACCGGCCTCCCGCAGGTTTGCCCAGCGACGCAGGCGGAACGTTCTCTGCGCGGGCTGCTCGCCGGTGCCGCCTGAAACCCGCTCGACGAGAGGGCGGGTCTCAATCCCCCGGCGGATCTCGATCGTCGCGCCGCCGGCCGGCACCTCGAGGGTGAACGCGGCGTCGACGTAGGACCAGCGCTTGCCAAGCTGCTCCACCTGCCCGCGCGCGCCTCCGACCTCCAGCGGCCTGCCGCTCGCGTCGGTGACGGCGACACGCGCGGCCAGCGCGGCCCCGGTGGCATCGTCCACGACGCGTGCCGTGAGCCTCCCGGCGCGCGGCGCGAACGGGCCGGCGCGCTCCACCCACAGCGCGGCCAGCGCGCCGAGACCCGCCGCGAGCAGGACCAGAACGATTGGACGGCCTCGCCCGAGAACGAGATTCGCCATGTTCTCCTCCGGGAAGCCGGGTTACATCCCAAAACGGCTCAGGAGACCACCTTGACCTCGAACTGGTAGACCGTGATGCTTGCCGGCGGCACGGTCACCTGTCGCGGGGGCTGCGGTAGTGTACTCTGCGACACGCTCACGGGCGGCCCGCCGAAGCGGCCCATGCCCGCCGGAGCCGGCGGGGGCGGCGGCGTGGCCGGCGCGGTCAGCTGCGACACCTTGACGGGCCCGCCCGCCTCCACGCCCTTCAGGGTCAGATCGCATTCCTGCGGCGCGTCCGAGGGGTTCACGACCGAGATCGCGATCGTTCGGCGATCGGGGCTCAGGGCCGCGAAGACATCGAGCGGGTAGGTGGGGCTCCCGGACGGCCGCGCCGAGTTGTCGATGCCGACCACGCCCTTTGCCGGGACTTGCGGCGAGGTACCGTCAACCGCTACGGGGAGGGCGCCCGCGAAGTGGTCGTGCAGCACCTTCATGACCTGTCCTTCCATGCGGAGGCCGATGGCCTCCCCGAAGGCATCGGTCGACACGCCGCCCATGCCGCCGGTGGCCACGGCGAGGCCCACCATGTCGGAGTGGCGGAAGAACTCGTGGTAGACGAGGGCGTTGGTCAGCGCGTTGAGCATCGGGTGGCTGGCCGACGCGCGGTCGCCCGTGACCGAGCGGTGCCGTGGAGACCACTCGTCGAAGGCGAACTTGATGCTCCTGTCCTTCAGGTACGGCATCCGCTTCAGGTACTGGTCCCACGCTTCGAACTTGAACTGCACCCGGTTGGCAAGCCGCCGGGCTCTCACCGCCAGCGGCTCATCCGACTCGACGAACCGCTCGGTCGCCAGGTCGATCACCAGGTCGGGGTAGCCGTAGAAGTGCTCGCCCAGGTAGTCGATGTGGTCGGCCGAGGTTTTCAGCAGCGCGCCCGTCCAGTCCTCGCGTGAACCGAACGCGAACGGCAGCGGGAGGTCCTCCTTGCGTCGCCCCTCGAAGGTGTTGAACTGCCGGTTCTCGATGTAGCACCAGGACGATTCCTCCGGCGTGGCGCCCGAGGCGATGACCGAGATCGTCGGATCGGCCCTCCTCATCGCCTCGACGATCAGGTTGTGCTTCTCCGGGTACTGCGTGCTCGGCATGTGGCCCCACTGCCAGGGCCCGTACATCTCGTTGCCCACTCCCCAGATCTTCACGCCGTAGGGCTCGGGGTGACCGTTCTCGGCCCGCAGCCGTCCGAGCCGGCTCGTCACCGGCCCGTTCACGTACTCGACCTCCTCGGCGGCCGAGTGGGCGTCGCCCAGGCCGGCGTTCACCGCGATGTAGGGCTCGGCGCCAATCAGGCGGCAGAACTCCAGGAAGTCGTCCACGCCCATGTCGTTGGTCTCCATCCCGTTCCACGCCAGCTCGCGGCGCGGCGGCCGCTTGTCGCGGTCGCCGATGCCGTCGCGCCAGTCGTAGGCCGAGACGAAGTTCCCGCCGGGCCAGCGGGCGATCTCGATCCCCATCTCCTTCAGGTAGCGAATCATCGAGGCCTTGAAGCCGGAGATGTTGTCGGCCGGCATCAGGGAGGCCACCCCGACATGAAACGACCCGGTGCCGGTGCCGACGATTTCGAACCGGCCGTCGCTGCTGTCGGCGCCCGCCGTGAACGAGAGCGGGAAGGTGGCGTACGCGGTGCCGAGCGACGGGAGCTGGACCGTCTGGCGGTCTCCCGGACTGGGTCCCCAGACGAGGCTGACGCTGACCCGCGCGCCGGCAGTGCCCGACAGCGCCACCCGTCCCGTGTACGCCCGCCCGGCCTTGAGCGCGAGGCCTGCCTGGCTGATGCCGCGTGGCGCGGCTCCCTCGAGCCGCACGCGCGGGCTCCACCGCCCCACGAAGACGTGGCGGGTGTCCATGGTCACCGACTCGTCGGGACCGACGGGCACCCAACGTCGCTGCGGGCCTCTCCGGCCGAACCCGCCCGTCGGGATGGCGCTTGGCTTCGAGGAGACCTCGGCGAAGAACTTCCGGTCGGCCAGCATCTCGGCCCAGACGAACGTGGTGGCGGGCTCCATGAAGCCGCCGAACACCCACTTGCTGACAGGAGGTCCCACGCGGGTGGCGTCAACGGTGGCGGCGACCCGTTGCGCCGCCGCCGTCCCGGCCACCAGGACGGCCAGCACGGAAAGAAGGAAGACGCGTTTCATGGTCGGCTACTTCAGGGTAAGGATGACGACAGACTTGGCCGGCAGCTTCACCTCGAGGCTGCCGCCCGCGATCGAGGCGCCGTCGAAGGGCACCGGCACCACGGTGTCGGGCGCCGCGAACGTGTTGTGCGTGTTCATCGCGGGGGCGGTGAGGACGCGGCCCGAAACCGACTTCGGCGAGATGCCCTCCAGCTTGACCGACACCGTTGCCGCCTGCGAGGGGCTGGTGTTGGCCAGCGAGAGGTACACCGCCGACTTGTCGGCCGCCCTGGTCGCCGAGGCGCTCACCATCGGGATCTTCTCCTCGCCGAACGTGTAGTCGGGCGACTGCAGTTCGACCGGCAGGACGGTGCCCCCCTGGTGGACCTTGAACATCTCGAAGACCCAGTAGGTCGGCGTGCGCAGCATCTTTTCCTTGTCGGTGAGGATCACCGCCTGCAGCACGTTCACCATCTGCGCGATGTTGGCCATCACCACGCGGTCGGCATGGCGCTGGAAGATGTGGAAGTTGAGGGCGGCCACCAGCGCGTCGCGCAGCGTGTTCTGCTGGTAGAGGAACCCCGGCTCGGTGCCGGGCTCGACGTCGTACCACGTGCCCCATTCGTCCACGACGATGCCGACACGCTTCCCGGGGTCGGTCTTGTCCATGATGGCCGCGTGCCGGGTGATGTACTCGTCCATCCGGAGCGTCCGGCTGAGCGTCGAGAACCACTGGTCCTCGCCGAACTGGGTGGACGACCCCTTCTGCCTCCAGTCGCCGGTGGGCAGCGTGTAGTAGTGCAGCGACAGGCCGTTCATGTGGCGCCCCGCCCGCTCCATCAGGACCTCGGTCCAGGTGAAGTTCCGGTCGCTGGCGCCGCAGGCGATGCGGTAGATCGGGTTCGCGCGGTCGTAGTTCTTGACGAAGGTGTTGTAGCGGCGGTACTCGTCGGCGTAGTACTCGGGGCGCATCGTCCCGCCGCAGCCCCAGTTCTCGTTGCCGACGCCGAAGTAGGGGAGCGCCCACGGCTTGTCGCGCCCGTTCTGCCGCCGCAGGTTGGCGAGGGGAGAGTCGGCCGGCGAGGTCATGTACTCGACCCACTCCATCATCTCCTGCACGGTGCCGCTGCCGACGTTGCCGGTGATGTAGGCCTTGGTCCCGAGCAGCTCGACGAGATCCATGAACTCGTGGGTGCCGAAGTGGTTGTTCTCCACGACGCCGCCCCAGTGGGTGTTGATCATCGCCGGGCGCTTCTCGCGCGGGCCGATGCCGTCACGCCAGTGATACTCGTCGGCAAAGCAGCCGCCCGGCCACCGCAGCACGGGGATGTTGAGCGCCTTCAGCGCGGCCAGCACGTCGTTGCGGATCCCGCGCGTGTTCGGGATGGGCGAGTCGGGGCCGACCCAGATTCCCTCGTAGATCCCCCTCCCGAGGTGTTCCGCGAAATGGCCGTAGATGTTGGGATTGACGACGGGTCCCGGGGTGTCGGCCCGCAGCGTGGCGGTGGCCACGGCGGGAGACCCGGGCGGGGGCGCCTGCGTCTGGCCCTGGGGGGAGGCGAGCAGGAGGGCGACGATGATGAACGCGATCCGGGACGAGGCAGTGATGTTCATGAGCGGACCTCGCGAGATGGCGCCGCCGGGGCGGCCGGCGTTGCAGCCGTCACTGTAAGCCAATTTGTGCGGGGGTGGAACGTACAGAGCAGACGTGGCCGCTTGTCCACGGACATTCACCGCTGAGACGCGGAGAGCGCAGAGACGCGCTTCGGCTGCGCGCTCTCCCGCCTTCGCGGGGCCGAGTGTATGCGTTTTCATAGGAGGGGTCAAGAACGGCGGGCGAGGCCCCGGCACATGAGCCCGATAGTGCTTTGTAAACCGCTTACAGTCGTGTAGAATCCCCGCAGTTCTCTGTCGTGGATGGGGACATGCACGAGCCGTTCGGACTCATCCGCCTGCGCGCCTGCCCGGCGCGGGACCCCTGGCACGCCCGGACAGCCCTGACGTTGTACGCGGTGGGTCCGCTCTCGACGGCGACCGTCAGGTTGAACCCCGCGGCCCTGAAGACCGGGGACGTGGCCGGGCTCCTCCTGGCCGGCAGGCCCTGCGCCTGGCTTGGCGTGGAACGTGGCCGGGCCGGCTTCACGCTGGTGCAGTGCGACGAGTGGACCGGCCGGACCAGGCGGGTTCCGCTCGAGGGCACGGCCGTCTGGCTGCGCGCCGAGTGCGACTTCGGCGCCGGCGAGGCGCGATTCCTCTTCAGCCTCGATGGGGCCGTCTACACCGGCCTCGGCGACCAGCCTTTCGCCTGCGAACTCTCCGCCGACGCGGCCGGCATCGGCTGTACGCTGTTCTGCCTCGCGCCCGAGTCGGGCAGCGGCGGTGGCGCGGCCGACTTCGATTCCTTCGTGCTGGAAACCGAGCGGATGCGGGAGGAAGGCGGACCTGCCCGCGTGGCTGGCCGCCGTCAGGCCGCAGCCGGCCCGGTGGACTCGCGCAGGACCAGCTCGGGGTCGATGACGAACTCCTGCTCGAGCAGGGCGGTCTCGCGGTTCATGAGGCAGTCGCAGATGGTGCGGCCGATCTGATCCCGGGGGATGTGCACGGTCGTCAGCGCCGGGTGACAGAACTGCGCCAGGTTCACGTTGTCGAAGCCCGTGACCGACACGTCCTCGGGCACCCGCAGGCCTCGTTCCCGCAGTTCCCGCAGCGCGCCCACCGCCATCACGTCGTTGACGCAGACGATGGCCGTCGTCCGCGGGCTGGCCGCGAGCAGCTCGCGCACGGCGCGCCGCCCGCCCTCGAGCGTGTCGGCGTCGGCCGAGGTCTTCACCTCGAGATCCCGGTAGCGTGCCGCGGCGTCGAGCAGCACCTTGAGGCGCTCGTTGATCGGGCCGAGCGCCGCATGGTGGCCGAGGAACCCGATGCGCCGGTGACCGAGGCTGTAAAGGTAGGAGGTCAGCGTTTCCATCCCGCGCCGGTAGTTGACGCGGATGTTCGTGATGTTCCGCCGGGGGGTGCCGACGTCGTAGAAGACGACCGGTATCCCGTTCCCGTTCAGTTCCTCGATCAGGTCGCCGTCCATCTCGGACACGATCGCCGCCAGCCCCGCCACCCGCCGGCCGATCATCAGCCGGACGCTCGTGACCAGCCGCTCGGAGCTGTAGTCGGTGTTGGCCATCACCAGCTCGTAGCCTGCCGTGTGCGCCCCCTCTTCCACCGCCTTGTAGATGTCCAGGAAGAAGGGGTTCTCGATGTTCGAGACGATGACGCCGATGGTGCGGCTCTTGCCGCCGGCCAGGCTGCGGGCGTGGAGGTTGGGGCTGTACTTCAGCTCCTCGATGGCCTTGAGGACGCGGGCGCGCGTGGTGCTCTTGACGACCCCCGTGTTGTTCAGCACCCGCGAGACCGTGGCGGTCGAGACCCGCGCGCGCCGCGCTACCTGTTCGAGCTTCATGTCGTATCGACCCGACATCTTATGCCGCCGGCGCCTCCAGGGGAAGCGGGCGCCGGCGGCGGCTAACGCGTCCAGTCGATCTTCGGCGACCAGAAGGCGTTGATGCCGAGGGCCGACCAGCGCGGCGCCTGGGC
>JARKSS010000263.1 GCA_029974175.1 Vicinamibacterales bacterium | reverse complement strand
GGTCGAACTTGCCGCCGGCGTGGAGCACCGTGAAGATGACCTCCAGCGCGCTCTTCCGCGTCTGAGGGTGCTTGTCCACCGGGATCCCGCGCCCGTCGTCCGAGATGGTGAGCGACGAGCCGTCGCGGTGGAGCGTGACCTGGATCGTCGAGGCGTAGCCGTTCATCGCCTCGTCGATGGCGTTGTCGAGGATCTCCCAGGCAAGGTGGTGCAGGCCGGCCGTCCCCACGCCGCCGATGTACATGCCGGGACGCTTGCGAACGGGTTCGAGGCCCTCGAGGACCGTGATGTCTTTCGCTGTGTAGGACGCCGCCATGATCTCCGTCATAAACCACGCGGGCTCGGCCGGGGGATCCTGCCGCTGTGGAGCCAGCCCGTTACTCTAGCGTACCTGTGACGTTCCACCGATCGGCTCCCGCCGGGCGCTGCCTCGCTCCCGGGCAGGGTTCACCGGCAACGCAGGACCCGGGCCCCGCCCGACGGGCGCGGAAGAAGTTCACCCGCCGCCGCGGCGATCGCTCGCAGCTGGTCCGCAGGTCGGTCCAGGGCGCCTTCCTCCTGCTCAACCTGTGGATCGGCGCCAGGTTCTACGTCTTCGTCCGCTACTACGAGACGGGGGGCGAGACGGTCTTCGTGTCGCGGCCGCCCGGCGTCGAGGGCTACCTGCCGATTGCCGGCCTGATGAACCTGAAGTACTTCCTCAGCACCGGATCGATCCCGGCAATCCACCCCGCGGCCCTCGTGCTCGTCGTGACGTTCCTCGCGATCGCCTTCGTCTTTCGCAAGGCGTTCTGCAGCTGGCTCTGCCCGATCGGCACCGTGTCGGAATGGCTGTGGCAGGGCGGCCGCGAGCTCCTCGGCCGCACCTTCGCGCTGCCCCGCTGGCTCGACGTGCCCCTGCGAGGCGCCAAGTACCTGCTGCTCGGCTTCTTCCTGTGGGCCGTGATGGGGATGTCGGCGGCGGCGATCCAGGCCTTCCTCGAGAGTCCCTACGGGATCATCGCCGACGTGAAGATGCTGGACTTCTTCCGCCACCTGGGACAGGTCGGAGCGATCGTCATCCTCGTCCTGGTGGTGTGGTCGGTGTTCGTCAAGAACCCGTGGTGCCGCTACCTCTGCCCCTACGGCGCGCTCCTGGGGCTCGTGTCGCTGGTCAGCCCGGCAGCCATCCGGCGCGATCCCGTTGCGTGCATCGACTGCGCGAAGTGCGCGAAGGCATGCCCGTCGCTGCTGCCGGTCGATCGGCTGCTCACGGTCCGCTCGGCCGAGTGCACCGGCTGCCTCGAGTGCGTTGCGTCCTGTCCTGCTGCCGGCGCGCTCGACCTCAAGGCAGGCCGACGCACCGTCACCGCGAAGGCGGTGGCCTGGGGCCTTGGCGCAATCTTCGCGGGCATGGTCGGCGCCGCGATGGTGACCGGCCACTGGCACTCGGACATCCCCGAGCGCCTCTACTTCGACTTGATCCCGAGGGCCGCCAGCTTCGATCACCCCAGGTAGGGACACAGCTGACAGCGGACAGCCGACAGCAGACAGCAGACAGCCAGGCCCGGGGTCAGTTACTCGCCGCCGATCTGCAGCTCCTTCACTCTGAAGGTTGGCGCGGCCATGGTGCGGTCGAGATCGAGGTCCGATCCCACCAGGTCGATCCCGTCGAGGATCTCGGCCGCGGTTCCCGCGATCGTGATGCCCTTGACGGGGAACGCCACCGCCCCGTTCTCGATCCAGAGGCCCTCGGCACCGCCGCTGAAGTTCCCGTTCACCGGGTTGATGCCGTAGCCCGTCACTCCCTTCAGCCACACGCCCCGGGCGGTGGCCTTGACGATGTCGGAGGGAGACGTAGAGCCGGCCTCCATGTAGAAGTTGTGCGGGCCGATGTCGGGGAGCGAGGCGAAGCCGCCGCGGGAGGCATTGCCGGTGCTCTTGACGCCCGCGCGCGTGGCCACCGCGGTGTTGTACATGAACCCGCGCAGGACGCCCTTCTCCACGATCACGCGGCGCGAGGTGGCCACCCCCTCTCCGTCGAAGGGCGCGCTGCCCGGGCCCTTGGCCCGAAGCCCGTCATCCACCAGCGTCACCAGCGTCGAGGCCACCGGCTGGTTCATGCGGCTGCCCAGGAAGCTGGCGCCCTGCAGCACGCGCTCGCCGTTCACCGCCTGCAGGATGCCGCCGAGGATCGACCGGGCCACGGCGGGGTCGAAGATCACGGTCGCGCGCTGCGTCCTGATCGGACGCGGGTCGAGCATTTCGATGGCCGATTCGGCCGCCCGCGCGGCAATCGCCTCGGGCGCCGGCAGATCGGCGAAGAAGCGGCGGCTCCGGTACTCCCTGCCCGACGTGCGCTGCTCACCCTTCTCGCACACCACCGAGACGCCCAGCGAGCACGACGAGGCCCGGTAGCTCTTCGAGAGGCCGTTCGAGTTCGCCACGAAGATCTCCGCCTCGCGCTCGCCGTAGGCCGCCCCCGCGCTCTTGGTGACGCGCGGGTCCTTCAGGGCCAGCTTCTCGACCGCGATCGCCAGCTCGATCTTCCGGTCCATGCCGATGCCGGCGATGGCCGGGTCGTACAGCCCCTCGACCGCCGCCATTCCCGCCTCGGACGGCAGCACGTTGCTCGGGTCGGCGGTGGTGGACCGCGCGAATTCGATCGCGCGCGCGGCGGCCGACTCGAGCGCCTCGGGCCGCAGGTCGTTCGAGCTGCAGAACGCCATGCGCCCCTTCACGAACACGCGCACGCCAACCCCCTGCCAGGCGGCCTCCTCGACGGTTTCGAGCGCCCCGTTCCGGACGTCGATGCTCAGGCGGCGCCCCGCTTCGAGGTACACCTCGGCCGCGTCGGCACCGCGCCCGAGGCACGTCTTCACCAGCTGCTCGGTGAGCCCTTTGTAATAGTCCATAGGGTCCCGGCCCGCGATGACTGCTGTTCCAAGTTCCACCGGCCGCACGGCCGTGGGCAGGCTTCACTTCCTGGCCCTTGTCCCTCCCACGGTGATGCCGCGCAGGCGAACGGTAGGCTGGCCGGCCGTCACCTCGGCCGACTGCCCCTTCCCGCAGATGCCGGGACCGAACGCCAGGTCGTCGCCCACCGCGTCGATGCCCTGGATGATGTCGAGGCAGCTGCCGATCAGCGTGGCCCCCTTCACCGGCGTCGTCTCCCGCCCGTTCTCGATCAGGTATGCCTCGCGGCAGGTGAAGTTGAAGACGCCGGTCGTCGGGTCCACGCTGCCGCCCGACAGGCTCTGCACGTACAGGCCGCTCGGCGTGGACGCCAGGATGTCGGCCGGCTTGTCCCTTCCCGCCGCGATGTACGTGTTGGTCATGCGCGGGATCGGGAAGTAGCGGAAGCTCTCGCGGCGGCCGTTGCCGGTCCGCTCGGCCTTCAACTGGCCGGACGAGAGGACGTCGGTCATGTACTTCAGCAGCACGCCCTCCTCGATGAGGACGTTGCGCTGCATCGGCGTTCCTTCGTCGTCGAAGTTGGTGGTCCCGCGCGCGTTCGGGATCGTCCCGTCGTCCACCATCGTGAACACGGAGCTGGCGACCTTCTGTCCCAGCTTCCCGGTGAAGGCGCCGACCTGGCGCGCGATGTTGTCGGCCTCGAGCGGGTGGCCCACCGCCTCGTGGACGAGCACGCCGCCCCACCCGTTCTGCATCACGACGTCCATCTTGCCCGCCGGGGCGTCCTTCGCCTCGAGCATCGCGATCGACTCGCGGGCCGCCGCGCGCGCCACCTCCTCGGGCGTGACCTCCTCGAACATCTCGAAGCCCGAGTGGCGGCTGAGCCGCTCGCGCCCCATGTGCCGGGTGCCGTTCCCCTCGCTCAGGGTCTGGACGATGAAGAACAGGAGGGGCAGTTGGTCGGCGAGGTAGACCCCCTCGCTGGTGGCGATGACGCGGCCCCGCACCTCGTCGTAGTAGCTGACCGACGCCATCCTGATGCGGGGGTCGTACTTCAGCGCCGCGTCGCTGGCCCGCCGCATCACGTCGAGCCGCCGCTCGTCGGCCACCTCGTTCAACGGCCGCCTGACCGTCACGTAGGACGGCCGGCGCTGCTCGGAAACGGCCACCGGCTGCACGGGCTTGCCGTTTCGCGCGATGAACGAGGCGACCTCGGCCGCCCGCAGCATCTTCTCCTCGGTGATCTCGTCGGTGTAGGCATACCCGGTCTTGTCACCGACGAGGACCCGCACGCCCGCCCCCTGGCTGATGTCCACCTGGGCGCTCTTGAAGCGCGACTCCTCGAGCAGGATGCTGCGCGACAGCCGGTTCTCCAAGTAGACGTCGGCAAACGTGCCGCCGCGCGCCAACGCCCGGGCAATCACGCGGTCGAGCATCGCCCTGTCCACCGCCACGGACGGCGGGGCCGCGGCCGGCGCGGCCAGCAGCGTGTCGAACAGCACCGGCGTCACCGCGAGGGCGGCGCCGGCCTTGACGCCAACCTCCAGGAACCGCCGCCGGGGGATGTCGCGGACCAGGTAGCAAGACGAATTCATGACGGCCTCTGAGGAGAAATGAAGGCTAGATCCGGCATTCGGCGAGCAGGGCTTCGACCTCGGCAAGCGAGGGGACGCTGTCGAGCGCGCCGTGGCGCGTGCACGACAAGGCGGCAGTCGCGTTGGCGAAGGCCAACGTCCGCTCGATCGCCCATCCCCCGAGCAGGCCGAGAATCAGCCCTCCCCTGAAAATGTCGCCTGCGCCGGTGGTGTCCACGGCGTCCACGGGCACACCCGGCGAGAGGATCGGGCGGTCGCCGTCGAGGGCGAGGGCCCCGGCATGCCCCAGCGTCACACAGAGCAGCGGGTGGTGCGGGCGCCGCAGCTTCCGCAGCGCGGCCTCGCGGTCGTCGAGGCCCGTCAGCGCCTGCGGCAGGCCGTCGGTGAACACCGGCACCGTGACGGCGGCCACCAGCTCCTCGGCTCGCCCGTCGGCCCGGTCGAGGTCGCTCGTCACCATCACGCCCCGGGCGCGCGCGCGGAGTGCCAGCGCGATGGCCGCGTCCTGATCCACGTCGTCCACGTGCAGCAGGCGCGTTGATTCGACCGCCTCCCAGGGCATTTCGCCGGGACGGAGGCGCAGCGCGGGGTCGCGCTCCCACAGCACGGCCCGCTCCCCGCTCTTCTCGTCGATCAGGATGACCGCGAACTGGTTCGCCGCGCCTTCCCGCACGACGAGGCCGTCCACGGCGATGCCGCGCGAGGCCAGGGCGGCGCGCACGCGTGCCCCGTTGTCGTCTTCGCCGGTGACGCCGACGTACTTCGCCCGCAGGCCGAGCCGCGCGCAGGCGGCCGTCGTGGTGGCCGCCTGCCCGCCGCAGTGAACGAGGCGCCGCTCGATCCGCATCTTCGATCGCCAGCCCTCCGGTTCAGGGAACGCGGGCAAGATGTGGACGAGGTCCACCGAATTCGCGCCAACCCCCACGACGTCCCACACGGTTCCCTCCTCGAGCCCTACCCCAGCGGGGCCGGAAGCTCCGCCGGCGGCCAGATGATCCGGGTGAACTGACCGCGCTGCAGCAGCTCGCGGCCCCGGCCGCCCCGCCCGGTGACCTCGTACTTCGCGGTGGACACCGTCTGCGCCGCTCCCCGGTTCGTCTCGACGGTCAGCAGGTCGCGGTCGCCCTTCGAGGCGATGAAGCCGAGCACGCGGTCCTTGCCGGGGGCGATCTTGATGAGGATGACTCCCTTGCCGGGGCCCGAGAGGAAGTTGATCTCCTCGGCCGGGCACAGCATGGCCCGCGCCTGCTCGGTGACGGCAATCACCGTCTCGCGACCGGTGACGACGGCCACGCCCACCACCTCGGCACCCTCGGCCGGCCGTGCGAAGCGGCGGCCCGCCCGCGTGCTCGGCTCGACGAACGCCCCGAGGCCGAAGCGGAAGCTGAAGCCGTCGCTGGTGACGGCGAGCGCGTGGATCCGCGGCACCTCGCCTTCGCCGGCCTCGATCTCGCCGATGGCCCGCGGGTCGAGGCTGAAGGCCGCCAGCACCTTCTCGCCGTCGCGGAACTTGAAGAACCGCTGGATCGGCTCGCCGTAGCCGGTCGTCGCGGGGATGTCGATCACGCGCGCGGTGTACGCGACGCCGAAGTTGGTGAAGAACACGACGCTGGCCCGGGTGCTCCCCGCGAGCGCGGCCAGCACCGAGTCGCCCTCGCGCAGCCGCGTGGCCGACAGGTCGCGCACCTCGCGCTGCCGCTTCACCCACCCGTCGCGCGACACGAGGACGATGTTGTCCTCGTCCTGGATGAAGTCGTCCGGGCTGTACTCGACCTCCTCGGCCGCCTCGATGAGCGTGCGGCGGCGGTCCACCTTGGCGGAGCCGTACTTCTGCTGCACGGCGAGGATCTCCTCGCGCACCAGCTTCCAGCGGCTGGCCTCGTCCTTCAGGAGCGCCGCGATCTGGCGGACCCGCTTCCGCTTCTCTTCGAGCTCCTTGCGGACCACGAGGATCTCGAGGCGGGCCAGACGGTACAGCTTCAGCTCGAGGATCGCGTCGGTCTGCACCTCGTCGAGGCCGAAGCGCTTGATGATCTGCGCGGCGGCGTCCTGCTTCCCCTCCGACTTGCGGATGATCCGGATGATCTCGTCCAGCGCGTCGAAAACCTTGTCGAACCCCTCGAGCACGTGGATGCGCTTCTGCAGCGCCGCCCGCTCGTGCTCGAGCCGCCGGGTTACCACCTCGAGGCGGAAATGGAGGAAGTGCCACAGCATCGACTTCAGGTCGAGGCGCTCGGGGCGGCACACCTCCGGGTTCTCGGTCGGGATGAGGCACGTCAGGTTGACGGGGACGTTGCTCTGTAGCGGCGTGTGGCGGAAGAGGTACGCCAGCACCATCTTCGGGTCGGCGTCGCGCTTGATCTCGAGCGCCACGCGGACGTCCTCGGCCGACAGGTCCTTCACGTCCACGAGCGCGGGCAGGCGCCGGCTGAGCACCACCTCGGCAATCCGCTCGACCAGCTGCGCCTTGTTCACCATGTACGGCACGCTGGTGATGTAGATCGTCCGGGTGCCGCGCGACGTCGGGCCTTCCTCCCAGGTGCCGCGCACCCGGATCGAGCCGCTCCCCGTCTTGTAGATTTGCTTCAGCTCGTCGGGGGTGTTGAGGATCTGGCCGCCCGTCGGGAAGTCGGGGCCCTTGATGTAACGGCACAGCTGGACGCTGCTGAGGTCGGGGTTGTGCACCAGCTTGACGAGCGCGGTGCACACCTCCCCGAGGTGGTGCGGCGGGATGCTGGTGGCCATGCCGACCGCGATGCCGGTCGCGCCGTTCACCAGCAGGTTCGGCAGGCGCGACGGCAGCACCACCGGCTCGCTCTTCGTGCCGTCGTAGTTCGGCCGGAACGGCACGGTGTCGGAGTCGATCTCCTCGAGCAGCTCGTCGCTGATCCGCGCCAGCCGGCACTCGGTGTAGCGCATCGCGGCCGCGGCATCGCCGTCGAGCGACCCGAAGTTCCCGGACCCGTCCACCAGCGGGTAGCGCAGCGAGAAGGGCTGGGCCATCCGGACGAGCGTCTCGTAGAGCGCCGCGTCGCCGTGCGGGTGGTAGCTCCCCATCACGTCGCCCACCACCTTGGCGCACTTGCGGTGCTTGGCGTCGGCGGTGAGGTTCTGCTGCCACATCGTGAAGAGGATGCGGCGCTGGACCGGCTTGAGGCCGTCGCGGACGTCGGGCAGGGCGCGCGAGGTGATGACCGACAGGGCGTAGTTGAGGTACCGGCTCTGCGCCGCCT
>JARKSS010000257.1 GCA_029974175.1 Vicinamibacterales bacterium | reverse complement strand
ATGATCGACGTGATGGACAAGCACTTCCAGGAGGAGCTGCACCTGAGCCTGTCGCAGTCGGCCTGGGTGCAGTTCGCCCACTGGATGGGCTACTTCCTCATGGCGCTGCCAGCCGGATGGCTGGCCACCCGCCTGGGCTACAGGGGCGGGATCATCGCCGGGCTGCTGCTGGTGGCGGTCGGCGGCTTCTGGTTCATCCCCGCGACAAGTATTGCCGCGTTCTGGGCCTTCCTGCTTGGCGTCTGCATGGTGGCCGCGGGCCTCACGTTCCTGGAGACCGTGGCCAACCCGTACACCACCGTGCTGGGCCCGGCCCGCTATGCCGCGACGCGGATCAACCTCGCCCAGTCCTGCAACGGCGTCGGCTGGATCCTCGGCCCGATTGCCGGCGGTCTCTTCTTCTACTCGAAGGACGCCACGGGCAGGAGCACCGGCAGCGAGACGTTGTGGATTCCGTACGCGGGCGTCGCGGTCCTGGTCCTGCTGCTGGCCGTGGTTTTCTATTACGCCCCGGTGCCCGACATCAAGACCGAGGACGACCATCCCGCCAAGGACGCCGACACGGTCGCGGCGCCCGGCGGGAGCAGCCGGCTGGTCTACCCGCTGCTGCTGGGGAACGTCACGATCCTGCTGTGCATTCTCGGCATGATCCTCTGGCTGATCCTGGGTTCGCTGGGGGCGGGCGGGCCGCTGCTCGGGTTCTGGTCGGCGGTCCCCTTGGCGCGCGGCGCCATCACCGGGCCCGAGAGTGCGCTGCTGGCCACGCTCGCGGCCGGAGGGCTCGTCGCGCTGGCGATCGCGGCCGTGGTGCTGCGGCGGAAGAGACGCGGGATCGGGCCCGAGAGCGTCTGGTCGCACCCGCACTTCTCGGGCGCGACGCTGGCGCAGTTCTTCTATGTCGCCGCCCAGGCTGGAATCTTCAGCTTCCTCATCAACTACATGACGGCCGAACCGCCGGGCCTGCCCCGGGCATGGCTCACGCCGGCCACCGAGCAGTGGGTGGAGGTGAAGACGGCGTTCGCGGCTTCGGATTTCAAGGACATCCCATCGCTCGCCGCGAAGCTGCGCGAGCGGGCCGATCCCCTCTCGGTGTACTTGGCGTCGACCCTCTCGAGTTCGACGCTCGCCACCCTGGCCCGATATGAAGTGGGAGCGGCCAGCGCGACGGCGGCGCGGGTGGCGTTGATGCAGGACTTGAACAGCGTGGTCGCGAAACAGACGCTCTACAGTCCCGAGCGGTTCCGTGACGCGAGCCTGTCGGAGGCGACACGGGAACTCCTCTCCCAGGACCCCGGTCGCCGGAACGAGCCCCGGCTCAACCGCCTGCTGCTGGCCGACGCGTATCCCGGCGAACTGGCATACGCGGACGGGGTCCTGGCCGTCAGCAACAAGGGCGCCGCCAATCTCGCCTCGCTCGGCTTCATCTGCTTCCTTCTCGGCCGGATCAGCGGCGCGGGCCTGCTGCGCCGGTTGTCGGCGCACAAGGTCGTCGGCGCGTACGGCCTGCTGAACGTGGCGGCCTGCTTCCTGGTCTTCCTGAAGCTCGGGTGGATCTCGGTGCTGTCGGTCTTCGCGAGCTACTTCTTCATGTCGATCATGTTCCCGACGATCTTCGCACTGGGGATCTTCGGGCTCGGAGACCGCGCCAAGCGGGCGTCCGCGTACATCGTCATGGGGATTGTGGGCGGGGCGATCCTGCCGAAGGTGATGGGGGCGGTGGCCGACCACTACGACATGTCGAGGGCGTTCATCGTCCCGATGTTCTGTTTCGTGGTGGTGGCCGCCTACGGCTACGCCTGGACGAAACTGAGCGGGGCCCAATCGATGCACCACGTGGGCCACCGCCCGTGAAGGGACGTCCCCGCGGGGACGTCCCCCGAGGCGTGGCCAACGCGTTCAGACCCTGAACTGCGGAGGCTGGTGGCGGTCGAGCGTGTCGTTGATGTCGCCGCACACGTTGACGCGAAGCCCCAGCTCGCGCGCCATGCCGGCCTTGGCCGCCAGCAGCCGCGTGGCCGTCGCCGCGTCGGGCGCGTAGGCGACCTGGATGTGGTTCGCCTGGTGCTTGGCCATGAACTGGTCGCGGGTCACACCGTAGAGCACCGCGTGCATCATCGGCCACTGGGGGCTGGTCGAGGCCCACCGCCGCTCGGTCTCCTCGGCAGGCAGCTTCACCGCGCCGCCGCGCCCGATATCGAGGTGCAGGGCGTCATCGGCCACGTACACCCGGCTCCAGACGATCTCGCCCGGCTTGCTCACGCCCTTGATGGTGGCGCCCCCCAGCGGGAAGTACATCGGCGCCTGGCGCTCGCCGACCGCCCCGGCATACCCCCCTTCGAGGTGGCTGGGCGGCACCGCTCCCGAGATCTCGAACACCCAGACGAACTCGTCCACGCCGCACCCCGAGAAGGGGGCGCCCCAGCGGACGTCGTGAAGCGTCGTGGACGGGTCGATGCCGGCGTCGGTCCACAGCCGGTTGGTCATCAGCGCGTCGAGGCCGGCGCACTCGTCCACCTCGTTGAAGTGCGGGACGGCCTGGCCCTCGAAGAGCACCTCACCCGAATCCCCGATTACTGGCGGGCGGTTCGGATCGTTCAGCAGCCCCTCGGCCAGGTCGGACGCGACGCAGGTGTCCTTGAGGCCCTGCTGGTACTGGATGCCGATCGCGTCGCAGCCGAAGGCGTGCGCGATGCGCACGGCCGCATCGTACATCTTCAGTCCCTCGAGTACCTGGCGCTCGGTCAGCTCGGTGGCCTCGTCCTGCCCGAGGACGAAGCACATGCCGCGCTCGCGCAGCCAGGCGAGGTGACGGGCGGCCGTCTCGTCGCTCACGCGCTGCATGGCGGCGTACAGCGCCGACTGGCTGAGGCGCTCCTTGAACACGCCGCAGGCGTGCAGCAGGTGGTCGGGGATGATGGCGTTGTACATCCCCATGCATCCCTCGTCGAAGATGCCCATGATCGCCTGCTGCCGGCGCAGGGCCGCCCCGATCTCGGCCCCGTGTTCGAAGGCCGACCGCAGCTCGCCGTCCCAGGCGGCCGGGTCGAGCGGCCTGGCGTGGCTGGTGTCGTGATCGATCCGGCCCTCGGTCAGCCACTGCCGCGCACCTCTCAGGAAGTACTCGTCGTCGAACGACTCGCTCCAGATGGTGCTGTAGGGGATCCCGGCCTTGGTCAGCGAGCCGTTCAGGTTCAGCATCCCGACCAGGCCCGGCCACTGGCCGCTCCAGTTGGCAAGCGTGAGGATCGGCGCCTTGTGGCGCACGAGGCCCGGAAGCACGTGGCTCGTGTACTGCCACACGGCCTCGGCGACGACGATGGGCACGTTCGGGTCGATGTTCCTGAAGGCCCGGATCCCGGCAGCCTGGCTGTCGAGGAAGCCGTGGCCGGTCGCGGCGTCCACGGGATGGCCGCGCACCACCCGCGCCCCGAGGCGGGCGAAAGCGGCGGTAACGGCCTTTTCGAGGGCGGCCTGGGCGGGCCAGCACATCTGGTTGGCCGAGAGACGGAGGTCGCCGCTGGCGACAAGGCAGATCTCGTTGATCATGACGGTCCTTTCTGCGCGCACACGCGGAACGACTCCTTCTATCACTTGCCGCCGCCCGCTGGCAACCAGCCGCCAGAACGCATTTCACCGCAAAGGCGCAGAGCACGCTGGGACGGTTTCACTGTCGGTGACAGATGTCACGACTTCCGGCCCATCAGCACTGCACCTTCGACACCCACTTGAACCTCCTGCACCACCTGCACCATCGGCACCTCCCTGCACCACCTGCACTATGAGCACCTCCTGCACCCCTGCACCTCCTGCACCATCCTCACCCCCTGCACCTCCTGCACGATCCGAGCTCGGTTCCCTTCACGTCTCCGCGGTGAATTCCCGTACGGTCCCTGTGCTATGCTGCGCCGCGCAGGAGGAGCCCACATGAACCGACGTTTCGTCTGGCTGGTCCCCGTCCTGGCCGCGGGTTGCGCGGTCGTTCAGCTGGCCGCGCAGAAGCCCGCCTCGACGCAGCTCGCCACGGGCCTCGGCGACCTGTTCCGGCTCTCGCACGCGGAGTCGCGGTCGATCAGCCCGGAGAACTTCACCGGTGAGAAGGGCAAGGGCGGGATGGCGACCGAGGGGACCGGCGCCAACGCGGCGCGCGACCTCGGCCAGGGGTGGAAGATCTCGCCCTCGGTGAAGATCAAGCCGGGCGAGACGTTCGTGATGGCCGACATCACGGGTCCGGGCGTCATCAACCACATCTGGATGACGCCGACCGGCACCTCGCGCTTCACCATCTTCCGGATTTACTGGGACGGCGAGAAGCAGCCGTCGGTCGAGACCCCGGTGGGCGACTTCTTCGCCTCGGGCTGGGGCGGCACCTACCCGCGCGTCAACTCCCTGCCGATCTGCGTGAACCCGGGCAGCGGCCTGAACTCCTACTGGCAGATGCCGTTCCGCAAGTCCGCGAAGATCACGATGGAAAACCTCGACAGCCGCGAGATGACGCTGTACTACCAGATCGATTACTCGCTGGCCGAGGTGCCCGCCGACGCCGGGTACCTTCACGCGCAGTTCCGGCGCGTCAACCCGCTGCCGTACAAGTCCGTGTACACCATCCTGGACGGCGTGAAGGGCTGGGGGCACTACGTCGGCACCTACCTGGCGTGGGGCGTCCATAACAACGGCTGGTGGGGCGAGGGGGAGATCAAGTTCTACATCGACGGCGACGACCCGTTCCCGACGATTTGCGGCACGGGCACCGAGGACTACTTCTGCGGGTCGTACAACTTCGACAACCCCGACACCCGCCAGTACGAGCCGTTCAACACGCCGTACGCCGGCCTCGCGCAGGTGATCAAGCCCGACGGGGTGTACCTGTCGCAGCAGCGGTTCGGCATGTACCGCTGGCACATCCTCGACCCGATCCGCTTCGAGAAGGACCTGCGGGTGACCATCCAGGCGCTCGGCTGGCGATCGGACGGCCGCTACCTGCCGCTGCAGGATGACATCGCGTCGGTGGCCTACTGGTACCAGGCCGAGCCGCACGCCTCGTTCCCACCGCTGCCGGGAAAGGACGACCTGGAAGTGAGATAGCGGCCGGCAGCAGGCAGCGGACCGCCGCCGGCAAGTGGTTGCCTTGCAGGAGCGCCCGTACCGG
>JARKSS010000256.1 GCA_029974175.1 Vicinamibacterales bacterium | reverse complement strand
ACAACAGCGGGTCGTGCAACGGGTGCGACATCGAGATTCTCGCCACCCTGACACCCCGCTACGACATCGAGCGGTTCGGGATCAAGCTGCAGGGCAGCCCGCGCCACGCCGACGTCCTCATCTGCACCGGGCCCGTCACCCGGCAGTCGCGCGACCGGCTGGTCCGGATCTACGAGCAGATGCCCGACCCGAAGTTCGTGGTCGCGGTGGGATCGTGCGGCCTGACGGGCGGCGCCTTCCAGGGCTGCTACAACATCGTCGGCAGCCTGGGCGAGGTGATCCCGGTGCACGCCATGGTCCCGGGCTGCCCGCCGCGGCCCGAGGCCATCATCTACGGCGTGGTGGCGCTGTTGAACAGCCTGAAGCCCAAGGCGGCGTAGGGAGAACGATGAAGACCGAAGAGCTGCTGACCACCGCCGAGACCCTCCTCGCGCCCTGGACCGTCGGCCTGACCCGGTTCGAGGGCCGGCGCCTCGACGTCATCGTCAAGCGCGACGACCTGGTCGCGGCCGTGGGGGCCCTGGTGAACGCCCGCTGGGGCTACCTCTCCGCAATCACCGGCCTCGACCTGCCCTGGCCGAAGACGCCGCCCAAGGCCGATGCGCCGCCCGCCCCGCCGCTCGAGGATCAGCTCGAGGTGCTCTACCACTTCGTCGAGGGTGCCGCCGTCGTGACCCTGCGCGTCCGCCTGCCGTACTCCGACGCCCGCGTGCCGAGCATCTGCGGCCCCGTCCCGACGGCCACGCTGTACGAGCGCGAGCTGCGCGAGATGTTCGGGATCGAGGTCACGGGCACGCCCGTGACCGACCGCCTGCTGCTCCCAGACGACTGGCCGGACGGGGTCTACCCGCTGCGCAAGTCGTTCAAGGGCCTCGAAGGACCGAGGCCGTGACGAGGACCGACATGCAAACCGAGCAGAGCGCCCCCAGGAAGTTCGTTGTCCCCATCGGCCCGCAGCACCCGGCGCTGAAGGAGCCCGGCCACTTCGAGATCACCGTCGACGGCGAGATCGTGACGGCCGCCACCGCCCGCCTCGGCTACGTGCACCGGGGCATCGAGAAGGGCGTCGAGAGCCAGAACTGGGCACAGGCGATGTACATGCTCGAGCGGATCTGCGGGATCTGCTCGCACGTTCACGCCACCGCGTACGCCCTCGGCGTCGAGCAGCTGGCCGGCGTCCAGGCGCCGCCGCGGGCGCAGGCCATCCGCGTGCTGGTTGCCGAGCTCGAGCGCGTCCACAGTCACCTGCTCTGGCTTGGCGTGGCCGCGCACGAGGGGGGCTTCGACACGCTGTTCATGTACTCGTGGCGCGACCGCGAGATCGTCATGGACATCCTGGAGGGGCTGACGGGCAACCGCGTCAACTACTCCTGCAACATCCTCGGGGGCGTCAAGTTCGACGTGGACCAGGCCCAGGCCGACCAGATCCGCCGGGCGATCGACCAGCTCGAACCCCGGACGCGCCACTACCTGAAGATCGTCACCACCGAGGAGTCGCTCATCGGCCGCACCCGCGAGGTCGGCAAGATGACGCACGAGGAGGCGCTGCGACTCGGCGCCGTCGGGCCGACCGCGCGCGCGTCGGGCGTCGCCCGGGACATCCGCGTGGACAGCCCGTACGCCGGCTACACCGACTTCCCCGTCAGGATGGTCACGCACACGGCCGGAGACCTCGAGGCGAAATTCATCGTGCGGCTCGAGGAGCTGTTCGAGTCGTACCGCCTCATCCGCGAGATCCTTGACCACCTGCCGCCGGGCGACCTCGCTGTGAAGGTGAAGCCGCGCCTGCCTGCCGGCGAGGCCATCAGCCGTGTCGAGGCGCCGCGCGGAGAGCTGTTCTACTACCTGCGCAGCACCGGCTCGATGAATCCCGACCGCTGCAAGGTGCGCACGCCGAGCCTGTGCAACTGGGCCTCGGTGCTCGTGACCGCGCCGGGCCACAAGCTGGCCGACATGCCGATGCTCATCGCGGGCATCGATCCCTGCTTCTCGTGCAACGACCGCCTCGTGACCATCCGCCGACGCGGGAACGAGGAGGTCTGGACCTGGGCACGCCTCCGCCAGTACGGCATCGAGTACTACCGATGAACATCACGCTGCCGCCGCTCGTCGCCCTGCTGTTCATCCCCGGGGGGCTCTTCCTGATGGTCGGGGGGCTGGTCTACGAGTACGCCGACCGGAAGCTGGTTGCGCAGTTCCAGAACCGCATCGGGCCACGCTGGTTCCAGCCGCTCGCCGACGTCGTGAAGCTGCTCGCCAAGGAGGAGGTCGTCCCCGACGGCGTCAACCCGGCCCTCTTCCACGGCCTGCCGATCGTGGCGCTCGTCGGAACGCTGACGGCCGCGCTCTATGTCCCGATGGCAGGCTTCGCGCCGTCCTACAGCTTCACCGGCGACCTGATCGTCACCCTGTACCTGCTCAGCCTGATGACCATGTGCATGGGGCTGGCCGGGGCCAACACGATCGACCGCTTCGCGCTGGTCGGGGCGACGCGGGCACTCACGCAGCTGTTCTCGTACGAAGCGCCGTTCCTGCTCGCCCTGCTCGGCCCCGCCATCGCCGCGGGCACCTGGCAGATCAGCGAAATCAACGCCTGGGCGGGATCGTCGTGGTGGGTGCTGCTCACCCAGCCGATCGGCTTCCTCGTCGCCATCGTCGGCCTGATGGGCAAGCTCGAGCTGCCCCCCTTCGACTCGCCCGAGGCCGAGACCGAGATCGTCGCGGGGCCGATGACCGAGTACAGCGGCCG
>JARKSS010000249.1 GCA_029974175.1 Vicinamibacterales bacterium | reverse complement strand
GGCCTCGCTCGACCGCCTGCAGCTGAACCTGCTGCGCAGCCACGCCGCCGGCGGGGGCGACCCGCTGCCGGTCCGCACCGTGCGCGCGGTGATGACGCTGCGGGCGACCGTCCTCGCCCGCGGCTTCTCGGGCGTTCGCCTCGAGACGCTCGAAACGCTCGTCGAAGCCATCAACCGCCGCGTCCATCCCGTCGTCCCGGCCCGGGGATCGGTCGGTGCGAGCGGCGACCTTGCTCCGCTGGCCCACCTCGCGCTCGTGCTGGTTGGAGAGGGTGAGGCGTGGGTGGACGGCCGGCGGGTACCCGGTGCCGAGGCCCTGCGGGCGGCACGCCTCGACCCCGTGCGACTGACCGCGAAGGAGGGGTTGGCGCTGATCAACGGCACGCAGGCCTCGACCGCCGTGCTCGGCCTCGCCCTTGCCGGCGCCGAGCGTCTTGCGCGCGCGGCCGACGCGGTGGCGGCGATGACCATCGACGCGCTGCTCGGCTCGGCGCGCCCCTTCGACCCGCGCATCCACGCCGAGCGTCCATTTGCCGGGCAGGCGGCGTCGGCGGCCGCCATCGCGCGCCTGCTCGAGGGCAGCGAGATCAACGCCTCGCATGCCGGGTGCGGGCGGGTGCAGGACGCCTACTCGGAGCGATGCGCGGCGCAGGTGCACGGCTCGGCTCGCGAGGCGATGCGCTTCGTGCGCGAGATCGTGACCGTCGAGGCCAACGCGGCCACCGACAACCCGATGGTCTTCGCCGCCGATGGCGAGATCCTCTCGGGCGGGAATTTCCACGGCGCGCCCGTTGCCATGGCGGCCGACCTGCTTGCCATCGCGATCACGCAGCTGGCGACAATCAGCGAGCGGAGGACCGAGCGCCTCGTCAACCCGGCGCTGAGCGAGCTGCCGGCCTTCCTCACGCGCGAGGGAGGGCTTCAGTCGGGGTTCATGCTGGCGCAGGTGACCGCGGCCGCCCTGACCTCGGAGCTGAAGGGTCTCGCGCACCCGGCCAGCGCGGATACCATCCCGACCTCGGCCAACAAGGAAGACCACGTGAGCATGAGCATGGGGGCGGCGCTCAAGGCCGAGCGCGCGCTCGACCTCGCGCGCCACGTCCTTGCCGTGGAGCTGCTCTGCGCGAGCCAGGCGATCGAGATGCGCGCGCCGCTGCGCCCCTCGCCGCCGCTGGCACGCCTGCTCGCGCGCGTCCGCGAGCAGGTGCCGCCGCTCGCCGACGATCGCCCGCCCTCGCCCGACATCGCGACGGTGGCAGGGCTGATCGAGTCGGGTGCGCTCGACGAGATCTGACACGATCTCAACCACGAAGAACACAAAGAACACAAAGATCGTCCGAAGGCGGCTCTAGCGGTAACGTGCCGGCGGCGGGCGGTCGGCCCCGCAGGGGCCGACGCGCGGCGATGCGCGCACGCGCACCTCTGCAAGCAGGCCCCCTTCGCCATCCTGTTTGCAGAGGCGCCCCCGCGCTCATCGCCCGGCCGCTTCGCGGCCGCCGCCCTCCGGCACACATTCGCGTACGGCCTCGTTGTTCTCCGCTGTGATCCTTTGTGACCTTTGTGTCCTGTGTGGTAGATCCTTTGTGCCCTTCTCCTGATTTCATCTTCGTGATCGTCGCGGTCCTGTCTTGACAAGGCAGGCGCGCCTCTCTAAGTTCTGATCTGCCGCAGCCCCTGGCCGCGAGCCCGCTAGGATCCACCCATGACTACCGCGTCGCGTCACGTCCGCGCTCCCCGCGGCCCCGCCCTCTCCTGCAAGGGGTGGCCGCAGGAGGCCGCGCTTCGCATGCTGATGAACAACCTCGATCCCGAGGTGGCCGAGCGGCCCGACGACCTCATCGTCTACGGGGGATCGGGCAAGGCGGCTCGCAACTGGGAGTGCTTCGAGGCGATCGTCCGCGCGCTGCGTGCCCTCGAGCACGACGAGACGCTGCTCGTACAGTCGGGCAAGCCGGTCGGCCTGTTCCGCACGCACCCCGGGGCCCCGCGCGTGCTCATCGCCAACTCCCTGCTCGTGCCCGCCTGGGCCACCTGGGAGAACTACCGCGACCTCGAGCACAAGGGCCTGACGATGTACGGCCAGATGACGGCGGGCAGCTGGATCTACATCGGCACGCAGGGCATCCTGCAGGGCACCTTCGAAACGCTCGCCTCGCTTGCGGCCCGCCGCTTCGGCGGCAGCCTCGAGGGAAGGCTGTTCGTGTCGGCAGGGCTTGGCGGCATGGGCGGCGCCCAGCCGCTCGCGGCCACCATGAACGGCGCTGCCGCGCTGGTCGTCGAGGTGGATCCACACCGGATCGAGCGGCGCCTCCAGACCCGTTACGTGGACGAGACTACCAGCTCGCTCGTCGAGGCGTTGGAGAAGGTGTCGGCGTGGCAGCGCGAGAAGCGCGCCCGCTCGATCGCGCTGCTCGGCAACGCGGCCGATGTCATCCCCGAGCTGGTGAAGCGCGGCGTCGTGCCCGACGTCCTGACCGACCAGACCTCCGCGCACGATCCGCTGAACGGCTACGTGCCCAACGGATTCACCCTCGAGGAGGCCCTGCGCCTGCGCGCCGAGCGGCCCGACGAGTACGTGCCCCGGGCGATTGCCGCCATGGGCCGCCACGTTGCCGCGATGCTGGAGCTGCAGCGGCGCGGCAGCGTGACGTTCGACTACGGCAACAACATCCGGGAGCAGGCCGTGAAGGCGGGCGTTGCCAATGCCTTCGACATCCCCGGCTTCGTGCCCGAGTACATCCGGCCGCTCTTCTGCGAGGGCAAGGGGCCGTTTCGCTGGGCCGCGCTGTCGGGCGACCCGGCCGACATCCGCGCCACCGACCGCGCCGCGCTCGAGATCTTCCGCGACAACGCCGCGCTCTGCCGCTGGATCCGCCTGGCCGGCGAGCGCGTGGCGTTCCAGGGATTGCCGGCGCGGATCTGCTGGCTCGGCTACGGCGAACGCGCGCGCTTCGGCCTGCGCATCAACGAGATGGTGCGCACCGGCGAGATCTCGGCGCCGATCGTCATCGGCCGCGATCACCTCGACACCGGCTCGGTGGCCTCGCCCAACCGCGAAACCGAGGGGATGCGCGACGGGAGCGACGCGATTGCCGACTGGCCCATCCTCAACGCGTTGCTCAACGCGGCGTCGGGGGCGACGTGGGTGTCGGTGCACCACGGCGGCGGCGTGGGAATCGGCTACTCGCTGCACGCCGGCATGGTGATCGTCGCCGACGGCTCGCGCGAGGCCGACGAGAAGCTGGAGCGGGTGCTGACCTGCGACCCCGGGATCGGCGTCGCCCGCCACGCCGACGCCGGCTACCCGGAGGCAATAGCCACGGCCGAGGCGCGCGGCGTGCGCATTCCGATGCGCGAGTTCGGCAGCGCGGCGGGTGGTGCGCAGTGAATTTGTCGCCCCCGTCCGAGGTCTGCGAGCGAATCCAGGCGCGCCTGGCCGGCGACCCGCCCGAGATCCCCGTTCTCGTGGGCCTCTGCGGCAGCGGCCGCACCGCCGTGCTCCGCCGCATGCAGCAGCGCCTGGGCCACGACCGGTGCCAGTACGTGGACGTGGAGCGCAGCGCCACCACCCCCGAGCGCTTCGTCCAGGCGCTGCGCGCCCGGTCGCCCTTCGCCTGCGCGCCGATCGAGCGCAAGGCCACGCCGCGCGGCGCCTTCGACGAGGCGCGGGCGTTCCTTACCGGCGCCCGGACGCCCGGCGGCCAGCCCGCCACCTTCCTGCTCGACGAGGTGCTCGAGTTCCGCACCTTCGAGAGCTTCCCCGGCCTTCGCCGCGCCCTCCCCGAGCTGCTGGCCACGCTCGGCGCCACCCCCAACCGGTTCGTGCTCGCCTCGAGGTTCCCCAGCCGCGCCGCGCGCGCCGTGCAGGCCTCGGCCGCCCCGTTCGTCCTCACGCCGGTGGACGGCGTCGGGCTCGAGGAGGTCGAGCGGATGATGGGGGTTCCGGCGCCCGGTGCGGCCGCTCCCGTGCTCGAACAGGTATGCCTGGGCCGCCCGGCCCTCATCCGCGCGGTCGTGGAAACGATGGCGCGCCTGCCTGGCACGCCGCTCGACCCGCTTGCCGCGTTCGCGGCCGCGCTCGAGCCCGACGGCGCCGTCTCGAAACACTGCCGCTACTGCTACGAGATGCGCCTGAGCCGTGCGCGCGGCTACGGCGCGCTGAAGGCCATCCTCGACATCCTTGCCGCCGAGGAGCCCCTCACCCTGACGCAGGTGTCGCGCCGGCTGGGACGCACGCCGGGATCGACCAAGGACTACCTGTGGTGGCTGGAAGACGTGGACCTGGTCGCGGTGGACGCGCGCAAGCGATACCGCTTCCGCGACCCGGTGCTGCGGCTCTGGGTGCGGCTGCACTGCCGCCCCTTGCCGCCTTCGGCCCAGGAGATTGCCGCCGAGGTGAGAGAGTACGCGTCGGCCGTGATCGCCAGCCAGCCGGCCTCTTCCCCCGCGTGCCCGGCGGCCTCGGCCTCCCGCTGGTGAGCCCCTACTGCCCGCCCAGGCGCTCGATCGCCTGCCGCGCGGCCTCCTGTTCGGCCACCTTCTTGCTGGCGCCCCTCGCCTCGCCGAGCAGTTCGCCCTTCACGCGCACTTCGACGAGGAACGTCTTGCGGTGGTCGGGTCCGCTCTCGGCCACGACGACGTATTCGGGAAGCGGCAGGTTGCGCGCCTGGACCAGCTCCTGCAGCGCCGACTTGTAGTCGCGGCCCCAGAACCCGGGGTTCCGGACGTCTTCGAAGGCTTCGGCGAACTCGCGCGCCACGAAGGCGCGCGCGGCTTCGAGTCCCCCGTCGAGATAGATGGCCGCGAGTACCGCCTCGAAGGCGTCGGCCAGCAGCGCGAACTTCTGGCGCCCGCCCGTCTTCTCTTCGCCCCGCCCGAGGGCCAGGAACTCGCCGAGGCCGATCTTCTTCGCCTGCTGCGCCAGCGCCGTCGTCGAGACCAGCGACGACTTGATCTTCGACTTCTGCCCCTCGTCGAACCGCGGGAAGTCGTGGAACAGCATCTCGGCGATGAGGAAGCCCAGCACCGCGTCGCCGAGGAACTCGAGCGACTCGTTGTCGCCGGTGGCCCCGGTAGCGTCCTCGTTGGCCAGCGACCGGTGGGTCAGCGCGCGGTCGAGCAGATGCGGGTCGGCGAAGCGGTGCCCGAGCCGATCCTCGAGCACCGAGAGGTCGCGCGCCTCGGCCGGCTCGGGCGGTTCCACCGCGGCAAGCCCCGGCCGCGCCTGCTGGCGGATGATCTCGCGCGCCTCCTCGGCCTGCGCGGCCGGCACCGAAATCCGCACCTCCCCCAGCCCGTCGATCGTCAGCGGGAACACCGAGTGCGGGAGGTCGGACGAGAGCGAGGAGTAGATGCCGTGGGCCTCGAGCAGGCCGCGCACGATGCTCGCCTCGATGTCCGACTGCGTGCGGAACACGACGGCGAGCGGCCCCGAAGCCCCTTCGCGTTCGTCAGGACACATGCTCGAGCCCCCTGCGCACCCCACCGGGCACGAAGTCCTCGAACTTCATCAGGATCATGGTCATGTCGTCGTGCTGCGGCGCGCCGGCGACGAACGCGTCGATCTCGCGCAGCACCCGCTCGCGCAGCTCGCCCGCCGGCAGGTCGCCGTGCTCGGCCACCAGCTGGGCGAGCTGCGCCTCGCCGAACAGCTGCGAGTCGCCGTTCATCGCCTCGCTGATCCCGTCGGTGAAGAACAGCAGCAGGTCGCCGGCCCGCAGCGGGATCGACTCCTCCTGCAGCAGCCGCTCGAACAGCTCGCCGCCGTCAATCCGCAGGCCGAGCACCAGGCCGTCCGGCATCAGGATGCGGACGTCGGGGCGCCCGCCGTTGGCCGTCCGGTAGATCAGCGGCGTGTGCCCGGCGCGCGCGTAGGTCATCGTCCGGGTCCTGAGATCGACGACGGCGTAGGTCATCGTGATGAACGCACGGCTGTCGAGGTGCTCGGAGATGATCCGGTTGGCGGCAATCAGGAGCTGCCTCGGCGAGGGCGTGGAGCGGACGAGCGAGAGCACGACCCCCTTCAGCTCGGCCATGTAGAGCGCCGCCGAGGTCCCCTTCCCCGCCACGTCGGCAATCAGCACCGCGAACCGGTCCTCGTCGATGGGCAGCAGGTCGTAGTAGTCGCCTCCCACCTCGCGGGCGGGGACGCAGAGCGTGGTGATGGCCAGCCCCGGGATGGCCGCCTTGCCGCGGGGCAGCAGCGACATCTGGATCTCGCGCGCGATCCGCAGCTCCTCCTCGAGCCGCTTCTTTTCCTCGGCCTGCCGCAGCAGGTCCTCGATGCTGGCCGTCATCTGGTTGAACGACTCGGCCAGCTCGCCCAGCTGGTCGCGGGCGCGTATCTCGATGCGGTGGCTGAAGTCGCCCCGCCGCACCCGCTCGGTGCCGGTGAACAGCTGGTGCACCGACCCGGTGATCGACCGCGCGAGCGCCAGGCCCATCACCAGCGCCCCCGCCTCGATCAGCAGGAACAGGAGCCCGACGACGAGCAGCAGCAGGAGGAGGATGCTGCCGACGTTGATGCTCTGGATGCGCGCCTGGGCCGCCGAGAGCTGGTCGTAGATGTCCGGGATGTTGACCTCGATGGTCATCGCGGCGGTGTCGGTGCGCCCGGTTGCCCAGTCGGTGTATTCGAGCCAGGCCACCCAGGGAAAGCGCCGCTTGCCGCTGGTCACGTCGCCCGAACCGACCGGCGCGGGCGCTGCGGTGGAAGCGGTGCGCGCGGCCGCCTTGCTGGCACCGGCCGGCTGGCCCTCGGTTGGCTGCGGGGCCGACACCGGCGCCAGGTCGCCAATCTTGATGCTCGTCGTCTCGCGCAGGCGTTGGGCCAGCGCGTCGTTCTTCGGGACGTCCACGACCACCGCGTAGGCGGGCTTGAGCCCGGGGACGAAGCCGACGCCGCGCAGCACGCCGCGCACACCCGGGTCGACGGGCCGGGCCGGCAGCACCACCAGGCCGCTGAACCCACGGCAGCCCATCCAGGCAGGGAGCGACGTGGGCGGCGCTTCGTGCGCCCACGGGCCGCTGCGCCGCAGGGGCAGCTGCGGCGTGGTCGCACGGGCCGGCTTTCCGCCGGTTGGTGCGGCCGGCGTGGCCGCCTGCGGCGCGGCGCCTGTCGTTCCGGCCGCGTCCTCTGGATCAGCGGCTCCGGTCTGGGGTTGCTCGACGGGCGCTGGCGGGGGCGGCGGCTCCGACAACATCGCGTCGTCGTTCTCACCGGGGGCGCAACTGAGGTCGCCCGTGGGAACCAGGGCAATCGAGGCGCCCGGGTAGCGTGCGGCCAGCGCCTGCTGGCGCTGCTGCAGGATCTGATCGATGTCGGCGGCGCCGGGTGTCCGGCGGATCTCGAGCGCCATCACCCGGGCGAGGTTGAGCGCGTCGCTGGTGACGCTGCCCAGGCCGCTCCGCACCAGGTACGAGGCGACGTTCAGGAAGAGGATCAGCCCGGCGACGAGGAAGAACGAGACGATGAGCAGCGCCGGCACGACCCCCATGAACACGTAGGAGAGGATCAGCTTTCGGCGCACGCGCCAGAGGAGGCGCCGGCGGACGCGCTGCTGGAGCTGGTAGAGGATCAGGAACGCCGCGGCGACCAGGGCGATGCTGCCGAGGACGTCGATGGTGGCGACGAGCAGGGGCTCGCGGCCGAGCGGCCAGCGGACCAGGGCCGCAAGCGCCTTTGCCGCGACGCCGCCGAGGATGAGCCGCCCTGCCCAGGTGCCGGTGGCCCAGCCCCGCAGGGCGTCCAGGCGGCCAGCGACCCGGCCCGGCAGTTCGGACCGGCCGGCGGGCGGTGCTTCGGCGACAGGCGTCATGTGTTCGGGTGGATCATAGCAGGCCGGGGGGCCTGCCGCGCCCGAAGGGCTAAGGCACCGACTGCAGACTCGACCTCGCGACTCGCCGACTCCGCGACTCGACTTCGCGACTTCGTCGACTTCACGACCTCGCGACTTCGTGGACTGCTTAAGCCGTACACTCCCTGACCCACCCCAGGTACGCCTCCCCTCCTCCCGCAAGCTCCAACACCAGCAGCTCCGGCACCTCGTACGGGTGCAGCTCGCGGATGCGCTGCTCGAGGGCGTCGAGCCGCGCGGCGGTCGTCTTGATGAACACCTGGCGTTCGCGCTCGCGCTCGATGCGTCCCTGCCAGCGGTAGGTCGAGTCCATCTCCGGCATTACGTTGACGCAGGCGGCCAGCCGCTCTTCGACGAGGGCCGACGCAAAGGCGGCAGGATCGGCGGTGGCGGGCCAGGTGGTGAGAACGAGGACGACGGCATCGGCGCGCATCGAAGGGCCTCCGCTACGATTTTCTCGCACAAGGCGTTGATTTTGTTGTTCAAAACCCGCCGAACTGCGGTACAACAATCGTCAGTCGCCGAATTGATCGAAACCCGCAGCCTCTGTTCATGGCCTCGCCACGTTCCAACCAGCCGCTTCGTCGCGAGACGCCCCGTTCCGGCCGGTCTCTCCTCACCGGGCTGCTGCTCCTCCTCTCGGCGTTCTTCGTCCTGGACGGCATTGCGGGCGAGCGCGGGTGGCTGGCGAACCGGCGCGCGCGCCTCGAGTACGAGCGCGAGGTGCTGGCGCTGCAGGAGGCGCGGCAGCGGAACGACGCGCTGCGCGAAGAGATCCGGCGGCTGCGAAGCGATCCGGCCCTCATCGAGGAGCTGGCGCGCCGCGAGCTGAAGCTGGCCAAGCCGAACGAGACCGTTTTCATCATCCGCGACAAGAAGTAGCACAGGCGTCTCAGCCTCCCGCCTGTGGCGGCCGTCAGCGCCTGCAGCACGAGCGCAGCCGCGAACAGGGTCGAGAACGACCCAATCCGCAGCAGATCCGTGCAGTCGTTGAAGAATCCAAGGACGACGGCATAGAGCAGGGTACCGAGCACCCATTCCGCGAATGCTCGCTGTCTCCGGCTTGGCTGCGTCACGAGACTCCTTTCACCGCCGTCGCAGGGCCGTTTGGGGTGTTCCGCCGGGAGCACTCTCACGTCGGCCGAACCGCTACCATACAAATAGCGGCCCCCGAGGACCGACAGTCAGTTGAGGTTGGCCGCCGCTACGACGGTCCGGTACAGGGCTGCCCGCACGACAGGAACGGGATCGTCGCGGCGCCAGCCCGGCGGTTGACGCCCCGGGAGGGATGGTGGTAAGGTTGCTTCGCGGGGTGGAGCAGTCCGGTAGCTCGTTGGGCTCATAACCCAAAGGTCGCAGGTTCAAATCCTGCCCCCGCAACCACGAAGGCCGTAGGGGTCAACTCGTACGGCCTTCGCCATTTAGCCCCCCGTTCCCTTACTCCCCCAGTCAAGTAGTCGCGTTCTCTGCCTCGTGGCCGGCTGCGTATAAGGTTGCGTCGAGTCGCGGATGCCCCCTCGTCCATCGCCCCTTGCTGCAACCTCGAGTAGACGATGTCCGCGGTCGAAGAGGACCCCGGCGGGAAGTAAGCGTTCGGCCAACCACGTCTTGAGCGCCGCTCCGATCCAGTGAACCCTGCTGGTCGGGAGGGTTCACGATGAGGAGCAGGACCAGAACGGCTGCCAAGCGTGCGAAGCTCGTTG
>JARKSS010000244.1 GCA_029974175.1 Vicinamibacterales bacterium | reverse complement strand
GACGCGCTGAAATAGCGCAGGCTTCAGCCCTGCGGGACGCTCGTATCGCAGGTTGGCCTGCGCTACGAGCGGTGGAGCGAGGCGTCAACCCTTCCCGACAGGCGATCCTCATGCATCACACCCTTCGGCGCGCCGGTGCGGCGCTGCTGGTGGCGCTTGCCGTTTCGGCCTGCGGCGCGAAGACCCCACCCGCCGCCGCCCCGCTTCCCGCGACCGCTGCCGCCCCGGCTGTACCACTCTCGTCGCTCCCGCGCGAGCTGGATCGGATCTTCGCGGCGCCGGCCTTCGACCGCATGCAGTGGGGCGTCCTCGTGCGCTCGCTGCAGACGGGCCAGGTTCTCTACGAGCACCAGGCGGGCAAGCTGCTGATGCCCGCCTCCAACATGAAGATCGTGACGCTCGCGGCGGCGGCCGAGCGCCTGGGTTGGGACCACACGTGGACCACGTCGGTCACGCCCGCCGGGCGCGTGGACAACGGCATCCTGAAGGGCGACCTCGTCGTCGCGGGCACCGGTGACCCGACCATCAACGGCCGCAGCGGGGAAGCGACGGCCATCTTCCACAAGTGGGCCGACCTGCTGCTGGCCGCCGGCCTCCGCCGAATCGAGGGACGCATCGTCGGCGACGCCTCGGCGTTCGACGACGAGGAACTGGGTGCGGGGTGGGCGTGGGACGACATGGCGTTCGACTACTCAGCCCCGGTCAGCGCGCTCCAGTTCAACGAGGATGTCGCGCGCCTCGTCGTCAGGCCGGGCCCCGGCGAGGGGAGCCCGGCAACCATCGAGCTGGTCCCGGTTGAGGGCGGCCTCGTCGTGGACAACCGGGTGACGACCGGGGCCGGCCGCCACGTGGCGCTGTCGCTGCGTCGGCTCCCGGGCTCGGAGCGCCTCACCGTGTCGGGCACGATCGGGCGGCTTGCCGGGGAGTGGACGCGCCTGGTGGCGGTGGACAGCCCGAGCGCCTACTTCGCCCGCGCGCTGCGCCGGGTGCTGGTGGAGCGGGGAATCGAGGTGACGGGCGCCGCGGTGGACGTGCGCGCGCTGGAGGTGAAGCCGGTCCTCGATCTCACCGAGCCGTTCTTCGTCCACCGCTCGCCGCCGCTGTCGGAGGCGGCCCGCGTGCTGATGAAGGTGAGCCAGAACCTGTACGCGGAGACGTTCCTCAAGACGATCGGCGCCGTGGCCGGTACGGGAGGCAACGCCGAGTCGGGCCGAAAGGAGGTGGCGCGGGTCCTGCAGAGCTGGGGCATCGCGCCGGAGGAGTACGTCCTCGCCGACGGCTCGGGGCTCTCGCGCTACAACTACCTGACGCCGCACATGCTGGTGACAATCCTCGAGCGGATCTACCGCGACCCGCGGCACCGCGACCCGTTCATCGCGGCCCTGCCGGTGGGAGGCGAGGACGGCGGCACCATCGCGAGGCGGTTCAAGGGCACGCGGGCTGCGGGCAACGTGAAGGCGAAGACCGGATCGCTCGCCAACGTCCGCGCGCTCTCGGGCTACGTGACCACCCTCGACGGCGAGCCGCTGGTCTTCTCGATCATCGCCAACAACTTCACGGTCCCCCAGGCCACGATCGACGCGAGCATCGACCGCGCCGTCGAGCTGATGGCGAACACGACGCGCCGTTGACCACCTCCCTACTGCGTCAGCACCTCCCGCGCACGAGTCAGCAAGACCTCCTCCGGCGCTTCAAGTCCGCCGCCCTGTGCGAGGTCGGGCCGCCCGCCGCCCTTGCCGCCGAACTTGGCGAAGAGTGCGCGCAGGGCGGCTGAAGCATCTGCCTGGACGTCCTTCGATCGGGCCACCAGCGCCAGGCGTGGCGTGGACGACGAGAAGAGGGCCACGCGGAAGCCCGGCTGGGCGCAGACGGCCGACGCCATCGCCTTCAGCACTCCGGGGTCAGCAGCGGGAACGACGCGCACGAGCAGGCGCGTTCCGTCGGAAAGGAGGTCGGCCGAGGCCGCGAGCGCGGTCGCCTCGTACGCAGCCAGCCGCTCCTGCAGACTCCTGATGAGCTTTGCCTGCTCCTTGGCCTCGGCCTGCAGACGGGCCACCGCGGCGGGGAGATCGGCGGGAGCCACCGAGACGGAGCGGATGCAGCCCGCGACCGCGTCGCGGTAAAGGCGCAGGTAGCGCAGGGCTCGCCCGCCGCACACGAACTCGACGCGCGTCCCGCCGCGCAGCCGTTCGCCCGACAGGGTGGCGATCAGCCCGACGCTGCCCGTGCGCGTGACATGCGTGCCGCCGCAGGCCGACAGGTCGTATCCCTCGACCTCGATGAGTCGAAGCGCGCCCGTCCGTTCGGGCTCCTTGCGCAGGGGCAAGGCAGCGGCCTCGGCTTCCGACACCGTGCGAATCGTGACGGGCCGGTCCTCCCAGACGATCCGGTTGGCCTCGGCCTCCGCGGCCGCGAGCGCCTCGTGCGAGAGCGGTACGTCGAGGTCCACCGTGGAGACATCGGCTCCAAGGTGAAACCCGACGGTGCGGGCATGGCTCAGGCGATCGAGCGCAGCGGAGAGGATGTGCTGCCCCGTGTGCTGCTGCATGTGATCGAGGCGCCGCTCGGCATCGACGCGGCCGTGGATCCTCCGGCCAACCTCCAAGGGCTTGTCGAGAACGTGCACGACCCGGCCGGCGTCGTCCTCGATCACCTCCAGCACCCGTACGTCTTCCAGCCATCCGGTGTCGAACGGCTGCCCTCCCGATGTCGGATAGAAGGCGCTGCCATCGAGCACGACGCCGGGTCGTCCCTCGACGTCGGTCACCGCGACCACGGTGGCGTCGAACTCGAGTCGCGCGGAATCCTCGTAGTAAAGGCGGTCGGACACGGACCCTCCTCGATACCGAATCCTGCCGGCTACTCGGGGCGCGCCACGAGCAGGGGGTCGGAGAAACCCGCCTCGGCGAATCCCCGGGCACGCAGCCGGCAGCTGTCGCAGCGGCCGCACGGAGCGCCGCCCGGCCCGGGGTCGTAGCAGCTCCAGGTCAACGAGTAGTCAACCCCGAGTTCCACGCCAAGGCGGATGATCTCCGCCTTCGTCATGCGAATGAGCGGTGCATGGACCGCGAACGGCGCCCCCTCGACGCCGGCCCGCGTCGCCAGGCGCGCCGTGCGCTCGAAGCTCTCGACGAACTCGGGCCGGCAGTCGGGGTAACCCGAGTAGTCGAGGGCATTCACCCCGATGAAGATGTCGCGGGCCCCAGCCGCCTCGGCCCAGGCGAGCGCCAGCGACAGCAGCACGAGGTTGCGTGCCGGCACGTAGGTGGACGGGATGACGCTCGGTTCGATTGGGCGGTCCTTCGGGACCTCCCCGCTTCCAGTCAGCGCCGACCCTCCGAACGCGGCGAGATCCACCGCCAGCTCGACGTGGCGAGCTGCCTGGAGCGAACGCGCCACCCGCCGGGCCGCTTCCAGTTCCCGCTCGTGCCGCTGGCCGTAGCTGACCGTGAGGGCGTGCAGCTCGAAGCCCTCGCGGCGCGCCACGGCCGCGACGGTGGCCGAATCGAGCCCCCCACTGAGGAGCACGACTGCCGGTTGGCCCTTCGTCATCCCGCCATTGTAGTTAGAATGACCCTCGGAGGTGCGTGTGGGAAAGCCGACCTTCTACTGCAAGCCCACGTGAACGACCTGCCGGAAGGCCAGGAGTTTCCTGGGCCAGCTGGGCGTCGAGGTGAACTTCAGGGACATCAACCGCGATCCGCCGTCCCGGGCCTTCCTCGAGCGTCACGTGACGGCGGGCCGCGAGCTGGAGTTCCTCGGCAGGCGCAGCCCGGCGCTCAAGGGTCGGCCCCTGCCCGGCTCGAAGCGCGAGGTCATCGACCTGATGCTCGAACAGCCCAACGTGATCAAGCGCCCGATCCTCGTTGTCGGCGACACGGTCGTCTTCGGCTTCGACGAGCTGCGGTACCGCCAGCTCTTCGGCTGACGATCGGACTGACTGGGATTCCGATTGGGATTGGAAACGGGAGTTGGGACAGATCAGAATCGGCACCTCCGGCTGGAGTTATCCCACGGGGCATGGCACCTGGAACGGCGTTTTCTACCCTCCGCGCGGCAAGAGCGGCTTCAAAGCGGCCGACGAACTGGCCTACTACGCGTCCCGGTTCGACACGGTGGAGGTGAACTCGACCTTCTACCGCACGCCGGCGCCGGCCGTCACGCGGCGATGGGCCGCCCAGACACCGCCCGGGTTCGAGTTCTCAATCAAGCTGTTTCAGAAGTTCACGCACCCCGGCATGGTCGGGCGCGATGCCCCCCTGGCCCGCACGCCGGCGGGCGAGCGGCGCCCGCTCCCCGAGCCGACGCCGGCTGACCTCGACGAGTTCCGCGCCGCGCTCGACCCGCTGGCGGAGGCCGGAAAGCTTGGGGTGCTGCTCATACAGTTCCCGGCCGGCTTCCAGTCGGAGCCCCGCTCGCGCGACTACCTGGCCCGCCAGCTCGAGTGGTTCCGCGACTACCCGCTGGCCGTCGAACTTCGCCACCGCTCGTGGAGCGACGAGCAGCACGAAACCGACACACTGCTCGGGGCTGCCGGCGCGGCCCTGGTGCAGATCGACGAGCCGAAGTTCCGCTTCTCGATCAGGCAGGATCGCGAACCGAACGTCCGGTCGCACTACTACGTCCGGCTGCACGGCCGCAACGCGGCGCAGTGGTGGACGCACGACTCGCCGGACGATCGCTACAACTACCTCTATTCGGGGGAGGAACTCGGCCGCATCGCCGAGACGATCAAGCGCGTCGGGCGCAGCGTGGACAAGACGTACCTCTACCTGAACAACCACTACTCGGCAAAGGCCGTCGTCAACGCGACCGTGCTGAAGCAGATGCTCGACGTGCCGATCGAGGGGGAGTACCCGGAGGAACTGGTCGAGATGTACCCGGAGCTCCGCGGCGTCGTACGGACGGCCCCGCACCGGACGCTGGTTCGCTGACGCCGACGCGTGGGCAGAGGCGGCTCACCACGCAGGCCTCGCATCTCGGGCGAATCGGGCGGCAGACGTTCTGCCCCCAGACGACCAGGTAGAGATTGATGTGCGGCCACCAGCGCCGCGCCGCCACCCGGTAGAGCGCCTGCTCGGTTTCCTCGGGCGTCTTCGTGCGAACCCAGCCAAGGCGGTTTGCGATCCGGTGGACGTGGGTATCGACGCAGATGTTCTCATGGCTGCCGAAGGCCAGGATCAGCACCAGGTTCGCCGTCTTCCGCCCCACGCCCGGCAGCGTCAGCAATTCCTCCATCGTCCCGGGCACTCGTCCGCCGAAGCGATCGAGAATGGCCAGCGCCGCCGCCTTCACGTAGCGCGCCTTGTTCCGGTAGAAGCTCACCGGGTAGATCAGGCGCTCGATCTGCTCGACCCCGAGGGAAGCCACGCGCTCGGGCGTCGGCGCGGCCGCAAACAGGCGGGCCGAAGCTGCATCGGTCGTTGCATCCTGCGTTCGGGCCGACAGCAGCGTCCCGATCAGTACCTGGAATGCCTTGTCGCGGCGCGCCTGGGCGATCTTCTCGACGGCCGGCGGGCGGTGCTGTTCGATCGCGCGGGCGAGCCGCGTCATCACGGTGGCCACAGGGGGACGGGCGAGCGGAACGGGTGAAGCGGGCTTCATGCTAGCGGGGCCAGGGCCCTGTTCTACGGGTGAACGGGCGTCAGGGGTTGGCGTCCGGCCAGGACTTCGAGGACGTTGCTGACGGCCAGGTTGGCCATGGCCGTCCGCGTTTCGGTCGTTGCGCTGCCGAGGTGCGGTGCCAGCACCACGTTGTCGAGCGTGAGCAGCGCCGGATGCACCAACGGCTCGCGCTCGTACACGTCGAGGGCCGCCCCGGCGATGAGCCGTTCGCCGAGCGCCCATGCGAGCGCCTCCTCGTCTACGACCGGCCCCCGGGAGGTGTTCACCAGGTAGGCGGAACGCTTCATTCTGGCCAGCCGCGGCCGATCGATTAGGTGACGGGTGTCCGGCGTAAGCGGAACGTGGAGCGTGACGACGTCGGAGGTGCGCAGCAGCTCGTCGAGCGGGAGCATGGCGATGGGCGGCAGGTCGGCGCGACCCGGCGCGGCCTCCGGCGGGCCTGGAAGCGACGCGGCGGCCACGCTCATGCCGAAGGCAGGTGCCCGCGCAGCCACCGCCGATCCGATACGCCCGAGACCGACCACCCCCAACTGCTTCCCGCTCAGCTGCATGCCCAGCATGTAGTCGAGCGCCCACCCGCTCCACCGCCCGGCACGCACCACACGGTCGCCCTCGGCGATACGCCGGGTCGCCGCGAGGATCAGCGCCCAGGTCAGCTCGGCGGTGGCCTCGGTCAACACGTCAGGGGTGTTGGTGACGACGATGCCGCGCCCGGCCGCCGCCGCCACGTCCACGTTGTCGTAGCCGACGGCGATGTTGGCGACGATCTTCAGGCGTGGCGCCGCGTCGAACACCTCCCTGTCGATGCGGTCGGTGAGCAGGCAGAGGAGGGCGTCCTTGTCGGCCACGCGGCGCACCAACTCGTCGCGCGGGATGGCCGATCCACCGTCGTAGAGATCCACCTCGCAGGCTTCCTCGAGACGCCGGTAGACGGAGGCTGGCACGCGTCGCGTC
>JARKSS010000235.1 GCA_029974175.1 Vicinamibacterales bacterium | reverse complement strand
AATTAGAAGTCGGCACCACTTCTAATTACTCCCGACCCCTCGGAATCGGATGTAGAAACACGGGCTGGCAGCCGCGCGTTGGGAGGACCGTTCGACATGCAGGATCCGCTATCCCGCCGGCAGTTCATTCTCGTCTCGGCGCTCTCCGCGGCGGCCAGCGCCTTCTGGTCGGCGTGCGCGCGCTTCCAGCCGGCGCCGGCCTTCACCCCTGAAGAGCGCCGGCTCGTCGAGGCGCTGGCCGACCAGGTGATCCCCCCCGACGACGTGCCGGGCGGGAAGGACGCAGGGGTGGCCGAGTTCATCGACCGCCAGCTGCGCGGCCCGTACCGGCGGCACCGCCAGGCTTACCGATCGGGGCTCGTGAAGATCGACGAGACGAGCCGGCGCACGGCGGGCGCACCGTTCGCCGAGCTGGCGTTCGACCGCCAGACGGCGCTCCTCCAGGCGCTGGAGGCGGACCGGGTGCCCGAGGGCATCTGGGCGCCCGGCGAGGCGCGCGAGTTCTTCAGGCTGGTCGCCGACCACTGCCTGCAGGGGTACTACGGAAGCCCGCGGCACGGCGGCAACCGCAACTTCGCCAGCTGGAAGATGCTGGGCCTCGACACGCCGCAGGTCCTCGGGCGCGTGGTGGTGAAGGGGTAATCTCTGTGCCTCTGTGCCTCTGTGGTGAACGTGGACAGTGGACATGCAGGGCGTGAACCTATGCCACAAGGACGAGTGAACGCGGTGGTCGTCGGGGCGGGGGCGGCGGGCGGCGTCGTCGCCAAGGAGCTGGCGACCGCCGGGCTCTCGGTGGTGCTGCTCGAGCGCGGGCGCTGGCAGACCTTCGACGACCACGACCACGACGAGCTGATCTCCCAGCGCACCACGGTTCTCGGGAACGCGTTCGGGCCCGACGACGAGCGGCACCGCCGGGTCGTCCGGCTCGGCGACCGGTTCCAGACCGTGCTGCCGAGCGAGGGCGCCTACGGCAACAACGCGGGGTGCGTGGGCGGCGGCACGCTCAGCTACGGCGCGATGGCCTGGCGCTTCATGGAACAGGACTTCCGGATGCGCTCGATCTACGGGTGCCCGGAGGGGAGCACGCTCGAGGACTGGCCCATCACCTACCACGACCTCGAGCCCTTCTACGAGAAGGCCGAGCAGGAGATCGGCGTGGCGGGCGACGCGGACGCGAACCCGTTCCAGGCGCCGCGCCGCAAGCCCTACCCGATGCCGCCGTTCGCCTACAACACCGAAGGGCGCCTGCTCGAGGCCTCGGCCAGGCGGCTTGGCTTCCACCCCTTCCCGCTGCCGATGCTGCGCAACTCGGTGCCGCGCGACGGCCGCGCGGCCTGCATTCACTGCCGGTCGTGCGTCGGGTTTGCCTGCGAGGTGCAGGCGAAGTGCGGCACGCAGAACACCGTCATCCCGGCGGCCATCCGCACCGGCAACTGCCGCGTCTTCACCGGCTGCGTGGCGAAGGAAGTGCTGACCGACGCCCGCGGGCGGGCAACCGGCGTCGCGTACTTCGACCCGCGCGACCGTCTCCAGCGGCAGGAGGCCGACCTCGTCGTCATATCGGCGTCGGCCACCGAGTCGGCCCGCCTGCTCCTGAACTCGAAGTCACGCCTGTTCCCGGCCGGCCTGGGCAACCGGTACGACTGGGTCGGGCGCAACCTGCAGGGGCACGCCTACAGCGGCGCGTACGGCCTCTTCGAGCAGGAGACCTACGACGATGTCGGCGCGGGCGCAACGATCGGCATCTGCGACTTCAACCACGGGAACCCCGGGATTCGCGGCGGCGCGATGCTGGCCAACGAGTTCATCCGCCTGCCGTACCTCTTCACCAACGTGCGCCCGCCAGGGTCGGCGAGGTGGGGGCGCGGGCACAAGGAGTTCCAGCGGAAGTACTACCGGCGAAGCGTGGGCGTGCAGGGACCCATCCAGGAGATGCCGGTGTTCGAGTCGCGGGTCGAGGTCGATCCCGTCGTGAAGGATCACTGGGGCATCCCGGTGGCACGCATCTCCGGGAGCCGCCACCCGCACGACGTCGAGATCGGCCAATTCATGGCGGAGAAGGCCGAGCTGTGGCTGAAGGAAACCGGCGCGGTGCAGACCTGGCGCCGGGTGGCGGGCCGCGGCGTCAGCGGCGGGCAGCACCAGGCCGGGACCTGCCGGATGGGGAACGACCCGAAGACGTCAGTGGTGGACGCGCACTGCCGCGTGCACGACGTGGACAACCTGTACGTGGTGGACGGCAGCGTGCACGTCACCAACGGCGGCTTCAACCCGGTGCTGACGATCATGGCGCTCGGCTACTGGGCGTCCAGCCACATCGTGAAGGAGCAGGGGCTGGAAGCTAGGGGCTAGGGGCTGGGGGCTAGGGGCTGGGGGCTGGGGGCTAGGGGCTAGGGGCTAGGGGCTGGGGGCTAGGGGCTCGGGGCTGCACACCATGCGCAAACGTTTCTTCCTCGTCCTGGGCGGGTTGGTAGCCGTCGCCGGCGCGCTTGCCGCGGTTAACCTCGGTTACTACGCGGGGTCGAGCTACTCGGGCAGCTACTGCACGACGTGCCACCAGATCCAGGCGTCCTACGACAAGTGGGCGCGCTCGGTGCACCGCGGCCTGCAGTGCAAGGAGTGCCACGGGAGCGCCTTCACCACCGACCTCGAGGCGCACCGGACGAACCTGCGTCACCTCTACTACCAGGTGAGCGGGAAGGTGCCGGGACGCATCGTCCTGAAGGACGCGCAGGTGGACCGCATCGCCGCCAACTGCCAGCGGTGCCACGCCGACAACCTCGCGAAGTGGCGGGCGGGCGGCCACTCGGCCGCCTACTCGCACATCTTCCTGTCGAAGGCGCACAACGAGAAGACGCTGCTGATGGACGACTGCCTGCGGTGCCACGGCATGTTCGCCGATGGCGCGATTGCCGACATCGTCACGCCGATCGACAACCGCGGGCCGTGGAAGCTCGCCGACGAGCGGTTCTCCAGCCGCCCCGTGATCCCGTGCCTCACCTGCCACACCGTGCACAGTGACGGCGTCCCGCCCGCGGCGCCCGATTACCTGCAGCCGAAGAAGGCCGCGCAAGGGCGCCAGCTGCGGACGACCTCCCTCGGCTTCTACGATCGGCGCGAGAGGCGGCACGTGCTGGCCGCCGACCTCGCGCTGCCGGCCATGGTTGTCGGGGAGCGCGCCGCGAAGATGAGTCCCGACCCGCGGCAGGCCGTCTGCTACCAGTGCCACGCGCCGGAGACGACCCTCGAGGTCGGGTCGGGCGACGACCGCACCGCGATCGGGGTGCACGAGGGGATCGGCTGCCTCGGCTGCCACGACCCGCACGGCCTCGACGCGCGGCAGTCGTGCGCGAACTGCCACCCCGCCTACTCGAACTGCGGCCTCGACGTGGCGACGATGGACACGAGCTTCAAGTCGCCGGACAGCCGCCACAACATCCACTTCGTGTCATGCGCCGACTGCCACCCGAAGGGAGTGCCGGAACGAAAGAAGTGACGACGCTGTCGCTGCAGATTCAGGATTCGTGGATCGTGACAAGCCCTCTGCGCCTCCGCGCCTCTGCGTTGAACGTGGACACGCGATGCAGCGCGACAGTGTGAGATCAAATTCGTGACAGGCCTCTGTGTCTTTGCGCCTCTGTGGTGAACGTGGACACGCGATCGTCAGAAACTGGGCTTTTCGATCGCCGGCTTCACGCCAAGGTACCGCCCCATCCAGTTCTGCATTTCCCAGTGCCAGTAGATCGCGTTCTGCGGCGAGAGCACCCAGTGGTTCTCGTCGGGGAACACGACCAGCCGTGACGGCACGCCCATCGCCTGCAGCACGCCGTACAGCTCGAGGCCGTTGCCGTACGGCACCCTGTAGTCCTTCTCGCCGTGCAGGACGAGCGTCGGCGTCTTGAAGTTCTTCGCGTAGAACATCGGGTTCTGGCGCTGCATCCCCTCGAGGTTCTCCCACGGCTTGCCCCCCATCACCTCGGGGAAGCCGTGCGGGACGTCGGTCGCGTACTGCGCGTACGAGTTGTTCACGCCCGCGTGATCGACGATGCAGGCGAACCGGTCGGTGTGGCCCAGCACCCACGCCGCCATGTAGCCGCCGTAGCTGGCGCCGGCCGCGCACATCCGCTTCGGGTCGATGTTCGGCAGCTCGCGCAGCAGGTGGTCGGTCGCCTTCATGATGTCCTCGAACGGCATGTCGCCCCACTGGTTGACGATGCTGCGCGAGAAGCGCTCGCCGAAGCCGGTCGACCCGTGGCGGTTCACCCAGGTGACGATGTAGCCGGGCGCCGCGAAGACGTGCGTGTTCCAGCGATAGCTCCAGCTGTCGCGGTTCATCGTGTGCGGGCCGCCGTGCATCAGCTGCACCAGCGGGTAGGTCTTGCGCGGGTCGTACGACGGCGGGTAGACGAGCCACCCGTGAATCCGGTCGCCCGCCGCACCGGTGAACCAGTAGGGCTTGACCGTGCCCAGCTCGAGCCCGGCCACCAGCCCGTCGTTGAAGTGCGTGAGGCGCCGGGGCTCGCCGCCGTTCGGGTCGAGCACGAACAGCTCGTTCGGCCGGCTGGTGGTGTCGTTCAGGAACACGACGGCCCCGCCCTCGACGTCGAGCGCGGTCGAGGTCCCTTCACGGTAGACGGTGGAGAGCGCCTTGCCGGCGGCGCCGGCGGAGAAGGCGGCGCTGGCGAACGACGAGCCTTCCTTGGCGGACGCGGCCGCGGCCAGGTCGAGCTTGAACACCGGCACCACCCCCTCGCTCTCGCCGGTGAGCCACAGCAGCTTCCCGTCGGGCGAGAACTCCACGCTCTCGAACGCGAGGTCGAACGCCTCGGTGACCGGGGTGTTCTTCCCGGTGGCCAGGTCGTGCCGCCACACCTTCGGGAACTGGCCGCCGTAGTAGCGAACCTTCGTCCGGTTGTAGAGGAGCGAGGCGCCGTCGGGCGCGAACACCGGGCTGCTGTCGTCGCCCTGGTTCTCGGGCGTCACGTTCTTCATCGTCCCCGAGCCGTCGGTCGGCACGAGGTAGATGTCGTGGTTCGGGAAGTCGCGGAACGGCCGCGGCGTCGAGTTCACCGTGAGCGCCACCGTCTTGCCGTCGGGCGAGACGTCGAAGCTCACCGTGCCGCTGTTCTGGAACAGGCGGTCGAAGCGGGGCGTGAGGTCCACGAACGACTTGTCCGCGAGCTTCACCAGCAGCAGCCGGTGCGCCAGGTTGTCGGTGAGGTAGCGGTCGAAGTAGCGGTACTGCCGATCCTCGGTGACCTTCGCCGTCATCTTCGATTCCTGGCGGCGCTTCATCTCCTTCCGGATCGCCTCGACGTCGTCTCTGCCCATCGTGCCGGCCAGCTCCGGGATCACGGTGGTGCCGACGATGACGGCCGAGCCGTCGGGGAGCCACTTGGGCGAGGTGACGCTGTAGGGCAGCTCGAGGATCTTCTCGGCCTCGCCGCCGCCGACCGCGATGACGTAGAGCGCGCCGGCCTGGTCGCCGTCGCGGCGCGAGGTAAAGGCGATCCGCGTGCCGTCGGGGCTCCAGGCGGGCGAGCCGTCGTTGGCCTCGGCGGCGGTGAGCCGCCGCGGCTCGCCGCCCTTGACGTCCACCAGCCACAGGTTGGTCGTGCTCTTGTTCTTCTCGATCGACCACTCCTGCACGGTGAAGACGACGCGGGTGCCGTCGGGCGAGAGCGCCGGGCTGCCCAGGCGCTTCATCGCCCAGAGGTCTTGCGGCGTGATCGGGCGCCTGGCCGGCTGCGCGGCGGCGGCCGGCTCAGTGGCGGCGGGCGTTCCCGCCTGCCCGGCAGCGGTGCCCCCAAGCAGGAGGGCGAGCGTCAGCAGCAGCAGCGAGGAGAAGTGATGTCGGCGCATTGAGAGATTCTACGATCCCCGCCCCGCCCTGCACCCGCCTCGTCGCGCGGTGCGCGGCTACGGCGCGGCAGGCCCCCCGGCACCCTCGGCACCAGCACGTTCTGCACCTCCGGCACCAGCACCCCCGGCACCAGCACCTTCTGCACCTCCGGCACCAGCACCTTCTGCACCTCCGGCACCAGCACCTCCAGCACCTTCTGCACCCCCTGCACCTCCTGCACCTCTCTATTCCAGTTTCATCTCCGCCACCAACGGCCGGTGGTCGGACGCCTCGGTCTCGGGCACCCAGGCACGGAGGGGCCGGAGGGTCGAACCCTTTCGAACCCAGAGGTAGTCGATCCGTTTGGCCGGCGCGGCGCTGGGGATGGTGAAGCCGTCCCCCTCGCCAACCTGGGCCCACACCTCGTCGAACGTCTTCGACATCGCCAGGTAGGTCCGGCTGCCGGGCGTGTCGTTGAAGTCGCCGCCGAAGAGCGCGGGCAGCCCCTCGTACTGCGCCAGCACCTCGCCGAACTGCTCCACGTTCAGCAGCCGCTCGGCATCGTCGCGCCGGTAGTCGATGTGCGTGCAGAGGAAGAGGAGGTCGCGGCCGTGTACGTCCACCACCACCTGCAGCACGCCGCGCTGCTCGGCCGGGCGCAGCATCCGCAGGTGCGTGTTGGCCCAGCGCCGCACCGGGAAGCGGGTGAGGACGGCGTTGCCGTACTCGCCGCCCTGGTGCGGGTGGTTGTTGCTGAAGATGGCGGTCATCCCCGTGAGCGCCGCCAGCTCGGCGGGCAGGTCGCGGCGGGCGGTGCGCTCGACGCCCCGGTCCACCTCCTGCAGGGCCACCAGGTCGGCGTTCTCGCCCGTGATGACCGAGGCGATGCGGGCCAGATCGAGCCGGCCGTCGAGTGCCTCGCCGTGGCGGATGTTGTAGCTCATGGCGCGGAAGGTGACGGGGCCGCCGCGAGCGGCACGTGCGGCAGGGGCGGTGGTGGGCGCAGAGGGCTGGCGCCCCGCGCAGGAGGCGGCAAGGAGAAGGACGGCAGCGACGGCGGCAAGCTTCCGGTGCATCGCCGGATCGTACAGCCGCGCTTCGTGATCGCAAAGAAGGGAGTCGGCGGTTGCCCTCTGCCTGCCTCCCGGTCAAGATGAAGGTTATGCCCCGCCAAGCCCCCTTCGGCATCGAACCCCCTGGATACCGGCTGCCGGCGGTGGCGCGCGTTGGCGCGGTCCACCTGCAGGTGCCGCAGCTTGCCCGGTCCCTCGCCTTCTACCAGGACGTTCTCGGCCTGCGGGTCGTCGAGCGCGACCAGGTGTCGGCTGCGCTCGGCGCGCCCGGCACCGGCGGTGCCGGCGGCGCGGACGCCGCGGAGCCCCCGCTGCTCTCGCTGAGAGCGAGGCCGGGAACGCGGCCGGCAAGACCGGGGTCGCTCGGGCTCTACCACTTCGCCATCCTGCTTCCCTCGCGCGAGGCGCTGGGCGGCCTCATCGCGCACCTCGAGACGCTGGGCGTGCCGTTTGGCGGGGGAGATCACCTGGTGAGCGAGGCGGTCTACCTTTCGGATCCCGACGGCCTCGGCATCGAGGTGTACGCGGACCGGCCGCGCGAGCAGTGGCGGGTTCGAGGCCGCGAGCTGGTGATGGCCACCGAGCCGCTGGACGCCGACGACCTGGTGCGGGCTGCCGGCGGCCGCGGCTGGGAGGGGCTGCCGGCCGGCTCGCGCGTCGGCCACGTCCACCTGAGCGTGGGCGATCTCGAGCAGGCCGAGGCGTTCTACCACCGGGCCCTCGGGCTCGACAAGGTGGTGTGGAGCTACCCGGGCGCGCTGTTCTTCTCGGCCGGCGGCTACCATCACCACCTGGGCGCCAACACCTGGGGGCGCGGCGAGGCGGCCGGCGCCGAGGAGGCGCGGCTGCTGTCGTGGGAGCTGCAGCTGCCGGGCGGGGACGCGGTCGAGGAGGCTGCCCGCAGCCTCGAGGCAGCCGGGTATTCCGTCGAGCGCTCCGGTACGGGCTGGAGTGCGTCCGACCCCTGGGGCCAGGCCCTGCACTGCGTCCCGGGGCCCATCTCTTGAGCGCTCTGCTCCTGGCCGCCGCCGCTGTCGGGCGGCGCGGTTGCCGCCGGCAGTAGCGCCGGCCTCCGTGCCGGCCGGCCTCCGGGCGGTCGCCTCGGTCACCTTCTCCGCGCCCTCCGGTCAGCATTTCGAAAGAATTGAAGCTTGCTAGTCGCGCCACGACGCGACAAATCACGACATGAGCCCGATGTCGCTCCTTGACGCTTGCCTCCAGGCCGGCGCGGGACGAGACTGCTGCCGTCCCCATCCCCCATTTCTCGTAAGTCCCCTCGGCCTGCGGGCCGGCCGAGTGACCCCGGCTGTCGCATCCACCCGGGACACTGCTCTGGCAGGTGCTGAAAGAGAGCCTGGCAACACTGTCCCTTCTGCGAGCCGTTCGATGACTGTGGCGCAACTCATCTATCCCGGGGATCGCTACGCCGACCGGGCCGCCAGGGACCTGGCCCTGGCCGTCCTGCAGCAGACCGTCTTCGGGAGCGGTCCCGGGGGCGAGGGCTGGACGGCCGACGCGTTTCTCGAGCGGCTCGGCGCGGCTGACGGCGGGGCCTCCGACCTGCTCGACTCGGTGGTCTCGATCGAGGAGCTGCAGCACGTCCCGCTTCCCCCGGCGTTGACCGACGGCCACGGCCGGCTGTCCACGCCGGCCCGGGTCGAGTATCTCAACGACCTCGCGGTGGCGATTCGCGACGTGGCCGTCACGAACCTCGCGGGGCTGAAGCCCGAACACACGCGGGCGCTCGAGGGGCTGGTCGCCGCTCGTCTCGGCCCCCCGCTCGGGCTCAACGGCGCCCGGCACCTGCTGTCGGCGCTCGCCGGCCGGCTGCGCGGCGTGCGCCTTGGCGTGGGCCTCGACAAGCAGGAGTTCGAGCGGCAGCGCGCCGATCTCGCGCCCCGCTACGCGGCCGCCGAGATCGAGGCGAGCGTGACGGGCAACGGCGCGGGCAAGTACCGCCAGCTGGTGGACGAGGAGGCGGTGCTCGTCTTCGACATCGAGCGGCACGACGCGGCCATCGACCTGTTCACGCACCTGATGGACCGGGTGGCCGAGTGGCGCAGCCAGGTGAT
>JARKSS010000234.1 GCA_029974175.1 Vicinamibacterales bacterium | reverse complement strand
CGGCGGCGGTGGTGGCGGTGGCGGCGGCGCGGGTGCCGCGGCTGGCGGCGGCGGCGGAGGCGCCGTCTCGGGCGCCTGCTTCTTGCAGCCGGTGGCGCCGAGGCCGACCACGGCAACGGTCCCGGCCACGACCAGGTACCGGGCGAAACGGTTCATCTCCACATCTCCTGGACGACCAACCGCGCGCGGCTTGTGTTTGCAGTATCGGGGGATCACCGACGAAGCCAAGAGCCGGTGGCGGGTTGGACGGAAATCAGCTTATGTTGAACCCAGCTCTAGTGTCAAAGGAAACTGCACGCGTGCGCGAACGCGCGGCCGTCGCCCGGCCGGGTGACGGACACCTCACGCCGGGCGGAGGATGAGCACCTCGTTCAGGCTGCCTTGCCGGTAGCCCTGGAGATCGAGGCTCACGTAGCGGAACCCGATCGTTTTCAGCTCGCCGATCAGCCCCTCGCGCACGCCGGGCTCCAGCGCCCGCGCCATCTCGTCCGGGGACAGCTCGAGGCGGGCCAGCTCGCCGTGGTGGCGCACGCGGCACTGGCGGAACCCGAACGAGTGGAGCACGTCCTCGGCCCGCTCGATCATCCGCAGCTTTTCGACCGTGACTTCCGAGTGATACGGGATTCGCGACGAGAGGCAGGCCGAGGCGGGCTGGTCCCAGGTCGGCAGCCCCCGCTGCCGCGACAGCTCGCGGATGTCGGCCTTCGTGAGACCGGCCTCGTCGAGCGGGCTGCGCACGCCGTGCTCGCGTGCGGCCTGCCGGCCCGGGCGGTAGTCGCCCCGGTCGTCGGCGTTGTTCCCGTCGGCCACGGCCGCGAACCCGCGTTCGCGGGCGAGGGCGGCGAGGCGCCGGAACAGCTCGTCCTTGCAGTAGTAGCAGCGGTTGGCCGGGTTGGCGCGGTATTCGGGCCGCTCGAGCTCGCCGGTCCGGATCATCTCGTGCCGCAGGCCGAACCGGCTGACCAGGCTCAGAGCCACCTCGCGATGGCTCGCGGGATAGCTGGGGCTGTCCGCGGTGACGGCGAGCGCACGGTCGCCGAGCGTGTCGGCTGCCATGACCGCGAGGTAGGCGCTGTCGACGCCGCCGCTGAAGGCGACGACGACCGACCCGAGCTCATCGAGGATGGCGCGGAGACGCTGCTCCCGCTCGCCCAGCGAGCCGGCCGCACTGCGCGCTTCGTTGCTGGTGGGGGCCGCAGGCACTATTCCCAATCCTCTTCCTCGTCTTCGTCCTCGTCGTCCAGCTCGTCCTCGTCGTCCTCGTCCAGCTCGTCCTCGTCCTCGTCGGATACCGCCTCCAGCTCGATCGGGGAGATGCTGGTCACCTCGAGGTCGGATCCGCACTCGGGGCAGGTGATCAGATCACCCTTGTTCACGTCGTACTCATCCACCTCGACGTCCGCGTCGCACTCGGGGCACGTAGCCATTCCCGATCCTCCTGGCGGCGGCTGCTCCGCCGATCGACGCCCGGCCGGCGGCACCGACGGCCGCCCCCGGGCAAAGGCAGCGATTATAGAGACACCCTCAGGACCCCGGCAATCCGATGACGGGGCTAACGTCCCACCGCGCAGCTCCCGATACACCAAGCGATGACCGTGGGGACCGCCGCCAAAACCGTCCTCATCGCCGACGATACGGCTTTCGTCCGCGAGCGGTTCCAGACCGCGCTGCATGAAGCGGGTCACCGCGCCCTGGCTGTCAGGAGTGCGGCGGAGCTGCTGGCCCGCGTCCGCGCCGACCTCGACACCATCGACCTGCTGGTCGTCGATCTTCGCCTGCCCCACGCTGCCGGCGTCGAACTGATCCGCTCGGTCCGGAAGCTGGACCAAGGCAAGCTGCCGATCCTCGTCTTCAGCGGAACGATCTCGAGCGCCGAGGAGGTCCGGGAACTGGCCGCCCTGGGTGTGGCCGGCTATGTCAACGAGTATAGCGCCGTCCAGCACATCCTGCCTTCACTGGCACCCCACCTGTTCCCAGACAACTTCAACCGGCGGTCGAGCCCGCGGGTAGTCCTGGGGATCCCGGTGGCGTACCGAGCGGGCGACACGATCACGGCGGTCCTGACCCTGAACCTGAGCAAGGGCGGCATCGGCATCCGCACGATGAACCCGCTGTCGGAAGGGACCCGCGTTCGCCTGCGCTTCCGGCTGCCTGGCGCCCGGCGCGAGATCGAGGCCGAGGCCCGGGTGGCGTGGAGCGACCGCCGCATCGGCATGGGCCTGCAGTTCGAGAAGGTGCAGGCCGACGACCAGGCCGCGATCGACGAGTTCGTCGACACCCACTTCTTCAACACCCGCTCCTAGTCTCCCACGGGCAGGCCGCTGAAAAACGCCGCCTGGATGCACGAGGAAGGACGTCGCCCGCCTCGGGCGCGGCGACGCGTGAGGCGAAGGCCTTACTCTCGGTGCGCAACAGGGGGAGGCTTTACTCGGTGCGCAACAAACGGAGGCCGTTGGCGACAACGAGCAGCGAGGCGCCCATGTCGGCGGCGACGGCCATCCAGAGGGTGGCGGTGCCGGTCACGGCGAGCGATAGGAAGAGGGCCTTGAGGCCGAGCGAGAAGGCAATGTTGGCCTTGACGTTGAGCAGCGTGCGGCGGCCGAGGCGCACGAGATAGGGCAGCTTCATCAGGTCGTCCGACATCAGGGCGACGTCGGCAGTCTCGAGCGCGGCACCCGAGCCCGCCGCCCCCATCGCGATCCCCAGGTCGGCGGCGGCAAGCGCGGGGGCGTCGTTGACCCCGTCACCCACCATGGCAACCGGTCCGAAGCGGCGGCGCAGTTGCTTGACGGCCTCGACCTTGTCGGCCGGCAACAGCTCGGCCCGCACGTCGTCAACGCCCAGCTGGCCGGCGATCGCGCGAGCCGTGCGCTCGTTGTCGCCGGTCAGCATCACGAGGTGCTCAAGGCCGGCGCGACGCAGTTCGACGATCGCCGCGCGCCCAGCCTCCCGGGTCGCATCGGCCACTCCGATGATCCCGATCGGCACGTTCCGTCTCGCGACGAGAACGGCCGTTGTTCCCTGCCGCCCGAGTTCCTCGAGCCGGGCGTCGATGGAGGGCGAACAGAGCCCGCGCGCCTCGAACAGCCGGTGGTTCCCCACCAGCACCGGCTCTCCTTCGATGCTCGCCTCGGCGCCCAGCCCGGGAAGGGCGCGAAAGGCCTCGCCGGGCGGCGGCGAGACGGCCTCGGCGGTGGCCCTGTCGATGATGGCGCGGGCAATCGGGTGTTCAGATCTCGCCTCGAGGGCGGCGGCCAGGCCAAGCAGCCGGCCGGGAGTCGTCCCGTTCAGCGGCTGCACGGTCACCACCTTGGGCCGGCCGCGCGTCAGCGTGCCGGTCTTGTCGAAGGCCATCGCCCCGATCGCGGCCGCACGCTCCAGGTGCACGCCCCCCTTCACGAGGACGCCGCGGCGCGCCGCGCCGGCCAGCGCCGACACGAAGGACACCGGCGTCGAGATGACCAGCGCGCACGGGCAGGAGATGACGAGCAACACCAGCGCCCGGTAGAACCAGGACCCGAACGGCTGCCCGAAGGCGAGGGGCGGCACCACGGCAACTGCAGCGGCCGTCGCGAGCACCGCCGGCGTGTAGTAGCGGGCGAACCGCTCGACGAAGGCCTGCGACGGTGCGCGTTGCGCCTGCGCGATCTCCACGAGCGCGATGATGCGCGCCATCGTCGTGTCGCCGCTCAGCCGCGTCACGCGCACCTCGAGGGCGCCGTGGCCGTTGACGCTGCCCGCGAACACCTCGTCGCCCGGCGCCTTTTCCACCGGCATCGACTCCCCGGTGATCGGGGCCTGGTTCACCTCGCTCGTACCCGACACGATCACCCCGTCGAGCGCGATCCGTTCCCCCGGACGCACGACCAGCGTGTCGCCGATCGCCACCTCGGCAAGCGGCAGCCGGCGCTCACCCCCGGGGCGGCGCACCAGCGCGTCGGCCGGCGTCAGTTCCATCAACGAGCGGATGGCGTGGCGGGCGCGCTCCATGCTGCGGGTCTCGAGCAGCTGGGCGAGCGCGAACAGGAAGATGACGGCCGCCGCCTCGGCCCACTCGCCAAGGACGAGCGCGCCGGCCACTGCCAGCAGCATGAGGACGTTGATGTCGAGCGATGCGCTCCTGGCGGCCGCGAGGGCGCGTCGCGCGGTCAGCGACGCCGCCGTGGCGATCGACGCGGCGTACAGGACGTGAGCAAGGAGCGGTGGCACGCCAGCCAGTTCGGCGGCAAGCCCGGCGAGAAAAGCGGTCCCCGACGCCGCGACGATGAAGACCCGGCGGCGGCCGGTACCGATGCTGGCCGCCACGGGCTGTTCGTGCTCGAGCCAGGCCCGCATCCCGGTGGCCGCCACCGCCTCGGCAACCTGCGACGCCGAGAGCCGCGCCGAGTCGTGGGCCACGCGCAGGCGCCCGGTCATCACGTCGGCCGAGAAGCTCTCAAAGCCAGGCAGGTGCCGAAGGTGCCGCTCCAGCAGCGCCACCTCCTCGTGGCAGTCCATCCCGTCCACGCGGTAGACCGACTCGCTGTGGACTTCGCACACCGCGCACTCGGGGGCGTTCGCGCGGCTCACGGCCGCTCCCCCTTCGATGCCTCTTCCACGTGACGCAAGCCCTCGCGGAACAGACCCGTGATGTGGTCGTCGTCGAGGGTGTAGAAGACCATCCTGCCCTCGCGGCGCGAGCGCACCAGCCTGAGGCCGCGGAGGATCCGCAGCTGGTGCGAGACGGCCGACTGCGACAGGCCCAGCAGCGTGGCCACGTCGCACACGCACAGCTCGGCGTGCGACAGCGCATCGAGAATCCGTACCCGCGTCGGGTCGCCCAGCACGCGGAAGGTCTCGGCCAGCAGCTCGACCGCACCCGTCCCGACGAGCGCCGCCCGCACGGCGGCCACGCGCCTGGCGTCGGCCACGAAGACCTCGCAGGCGTCAGCGGCGTCTGAGTTCGAAACGGCCCTCCTGACGGGGGGGGCAGGACCGGTGGCGGTGGCGACCATGAAAGTGAGTATATGAACATATGTTCATATATTCAATGCTATGTTCTCGGATAAAATCGAAGGCTTTGAACAGACCGTCCGCCTCCACAACTTGGTCCCAGGGAGCACGATGTGATTGAAGTCCAACACCTTACCAAACGCTACGGCCGCGTTTCGGCGGTCGAGGACATCAGTTTCCGCGTCGAGCGCGGCGAGATCCTGGGGTTCCTCGGTCCCAACGGCGCCGGCAAGACCACGACGATGAGGGTCTTGACGGGATACATGCCGCCCACCTCCGGCAAGGCGGTGGTGGCCGGCTTCGACGTGTTCGAGCAGCCGCTCGAGGCGAAACGCCGGACGGGGTACCTCCCCGAAACCCCGCCGCTCTACCCCGAGATGACCGTCCGCGAGTACCTCACCTTCGTGGCTCGCATCAAGGGCGTGCCGGGAGGCGAGCGGAAATCTCGCGTGGACGCAGCGATGGAGCGCACCCGCGTGGCCGACATGGCCGAGCGTCACTGCGGGAAGCTCTCGAAGGGCTACCGGCAGCGCGTGGGCCTCGCCCAAGCCCTGCTGCACAACCCCGACGTGCTCATCCTCGACGAGCCGACGGCCGGCCTCGACCCGAAGCAAATCATCGAGACGCGGCAGCTCATCAAGGAGCTGGCCGGGACGCACACGATCATTTTGAGCACGCACATCCTGCCGGAGGTCGCGCAAACCTGCCAGCGGGTAGTGATCATCAACCGGGGCAAGGTCGTCGCCGTGGACACGCCCGAGAACCTGACGCGGCGGCTGACCGGGTCGGAAACGATGTACGTCCAGGTCGACGGCGCGCCGGCCGACGTCAAGACCGTGCTGGAGAAGGTCCCCGGCGTGACGCGGGTCACCGTCGCGGAAGGGCACGACGGCGCGGCGGGATACGAGGTGGAGAGCGAGCCCGGGCGGGACGTGCGCCGCGACCTGGCGCGGACCGTGGTCGGCGGCGGCTGGGGGCTGCTCGAGCTGCGCCCCGTGCGCCTGAGCCTCGAGGACATCTTCCTGCAGCTGACCACCGAGGAGCAGCCGCAGGCGCCGCAGGGGGAGGCCACCATCCAATGAGCAACATCCTCGCGATTGCCCGGAAGGAGCTCCGCGGCTACTTCGCCTCGCCGATCGGCTACGTGGTGGCCGGGCTGTACGCCATCGTGTTCGGCTACTTCTTTGCGATCGGCCTCAACTGGTTCGTGCGCCAGAGCATGCAGGCGCCGCAGTTCGGCGGTGGTCCGCTGAACGTCAACCAGCAGCTGATCCGTTACGTCTTCATGAACTCGACGGTGATCAACCTCTTCGTCGTGCCGCTCATCACGATGCGGACCTACGCCGAGGAAAAGCGGTCGGGAACGATCGAACTGCTGATGACCTCTCCCGTCACCGACTTCCAGATCATCACGGGCAAGTTTCTCGGCGCGCTCTCGCTGTACCTCGCGATGACGGCCCTCACCATCATCCACATGGCGGTGCTGTTCATCTACGGCAGCCCGGAGTGGAAGCCGATCCTGACCGCGTACCTGGGCGTGCTCCTGCTCGGCGGAAGCTTCCTCGCCGTGGGGCTGTTCTTCTCGAGTCTCACGCGGAACCAGATCGTGGCGGGCATGTTCACCTTCGCGGTGCTGCTGCTGCTGTGGGTCATCGACTGGCTGGGCAGCCTCGGTGGACCGACCTTCGAGAGCGTCGTCAGCTACCTGTCGCTGACGGGGCACCTCGAGGACTTCCTCCGCGGCGTGCTGGACACGCGGCACCTGGTCTACTACCTCAGCTTCATCACCTTCGGCCTGTTCCTGACGGCCAAGGCGGTGGACAGCGAGCGGTGGCGGGGGTAGCGCATGCTGAAACGAGCGTTCGACATTGTCGGGTGGCTGGGCACGGCGCTGGTGCTGGCGGCCGTGGCCATCTTCTTCTCGAAGCCCGAGTGGCAGCAGTGGTCGCGGTGGCTCGCGTGGGCGGGCCTCGTCTGCATCCTCCTGTACGCCGTCGGACAGTGGCGCGAGATCGCCCGCGCCTTCGCCGGGCGCCACGCGCGCCTCGGCACCATTTCGCTGCTCTCGGTCGTCATCGTCATCGGTATCCTCGCCGCCATCAACTACATCTCCAACCGCGAGTACAAGCGGTGGGACCTGACGGCCGGCGGACAGTTCACGCTCTCGCCGCAGACCGAGAAGGTGCTCCAGGGCCTGAAGGAACCGCTGAAGATGACGGTGTTCGCCCGCGAGAGCGACTTCGCGCGCTTCCGCGAGCGGCTGCCGCAGTACGAGTACGCGTCGCGCCAGGTGAAGGTCGAGTACGTGGACCCGGACAAGCGCCCGGCACTCGCGCGGCAGATGCAGATCCAGAGCTACGGCACGATCGCGATCGAGTACCAGGGACGGACCGAGCGGGTCACGAGCGACTCGGAGCAGGACATCACCAACGGGATCATCAAGGTCGTCACCGGCCGCGAGCGCACCGTGTACTTCACGCAGGGGCACGGCGAGAAGGACACGTCCAGCTCCGAGCGCGACGGCTACAACGCCATCGCGGCGCAGATCGCGCGTGACAACTACAAGGTGGAGACGCTGGTGCTGGCGCAGCAGCCCGACGTCCCGGCCGACGCCACCATCGTCGTCGCGGCCGGGCCGCGCAACGACTTCCTGCCGCCCGAGATCGAGGCGCTGAAGCGCTACCTCGCCCGCGGCGGGAAGCTCCTGCTGATGCTCGACCCGCCCAACCGTGTTGACGCTCCGCCGCTGACCAACCTGGTCGCCCTTGCGCACGAGTGGGCGATCGAGGTCGGCAGCGGCGTGGTGGTGGACGTCAGCGGCGTGGGCCGCCTGCTCGGCACGAGCGAGGAGGTCCCGGTGGCGGCCACCTACCACTCCCACCCGATCGTCGCCCAGTTCGACCTCCTCACCGCCTTCCCGCTGGCGCGGCCGATCTCGGCCGTGACGGCCGGCGTCAACAACCGCTTCGCGCAGGCCTTCGTCGAGACCAGCCCGAACAGCTGGGCCGAGAGCGACGTGAAGGCGATACTCACCGGCGGCGAACTCAGGTTCGACGAAAAGGCGGGAGACCGGAAGGGGCCGATCGCGATCGCGGCGGCGGTGTCGGCGGCGGCCACCGAGAGCCCGGACGCGCAGAAGGCGGCGGAGAAGGACCAGGCCGAGGGCGAGAAGGCGGAGGGCGAGAAGCCCGAGACGCGGGTCGTCGTCTTCGGCGACTCCGACTTCGCGTCGAACTTCGCGCTCGGCATCCAGGGGAACCGCGATCTGTTCATGAACACGCTGGGCTGGCTCTCGCAGCAGGAGAACCTCATCTCGATCCGGCCCAAGGAGACCGAGGATCGGCGCCTGACGATGACCTCGGGGCAGCAGACGAGAGTGCTGATCCTGGTGCTGGTGGTGCTCCCGCTGCTCGTGCTCGGCTCGGGTGTCTACACCTGGTGGCGGAGGCGCTAGATGCGGAGCTTCAAGTCCGTGGGCGTCCTGGCGCTGGTGCTCGCGGCCCTGGGCGCCTACATCTACTTCGTCGAGCGGAAGAGACCCGTCGGGCCGGAGGCCGAGGCGAGGCCCAAGGTCTTCGACGTCGAGGCGGACAAGATCGTCGAGCTCATGGTCCGCTCGGGCGCGGACCGCACCGTCCTGCGCAAGGTGGACGGCGAGTGGCGGATCGTCGAGCCGATCGAGGCCAAGGCCGACCAGGCCGAGGTGTCGGCCCTCACGAGCAGCCTGGCCAGCCTGGAGAACGTGCGGGTGGTCGAAGAGGAACCCTCGGACATCGCCCAGTTCGGCCTCGACAACCCGTCGGTCGAGGTCGGCTTCCGCACGGAGGGCGAGAAGGCGATGCGCCATCTGCGCCTGGGCGACAGGACGGCAACACAGGGCGACATGTACGCCTCGCGCGGCGGCAAGCAGGTCTTCCTGGTGCCCTCGTACCTCGACACGTCGTTCACGAAGAGCACCTTCGACCTGCGCGACAAGAGCATCCTGAGCTTCGCTCGCGACAAGGTGGACCGGTTGGCGATCGAGGGTGGCAGCGCACCCAAAACGCTGGAGAAGTCGGGGTCCGACTGGACGCTGACGGCCCCGCTGCGGGCGCCGGCCGACTACGGCACCGTGGAATCGCTCGTCGGGCGGCTCGAGACCGGCCGCATGAGCGCAATCGTCGAGCAGCAGGCGGCCGACCTGAAGCGGTTCGGCCTCGACAAGCCGGCCCTGTCGGTCACCGTCGGGACCGGCAGTTCCCAAGCCACCCTGCAGGTCGGTTCCAAGGCCGACACGGGCGCGTACTACGCCCGCGACGCCTCGAAACCGCTGGTCTTCACGCTCGAATCGAGCCTCGTCGACGAGCTGCAGAAGCCGGCCAACGACCTGCGGAACAAGGACGTGTTCGCCTTCAGGCCGTTCAACGCGACCGCCCTCGAGCTGACACGCGGCGACGAGGTGGTGTCGAGCGAGAAAACCAAGATGGAGGACGGCGGCGAAGTCTGGCGGCGCGTGAAGCCCTCGGCCGGCGACCTGGATCGCGCCAAGGCGGACGACGTGCTCTCGCGGCTGTCGAACCTGCGGGCCGAGGCGTTCGAGGCGGAGGACAGCGCGGCGGCGAAGGCGCTTGCCTCGCCGGTGCTCGTCGTGCGCGCGCGGTTCGGGGAAGGCAAGGAGGAAACGGTGCGGTTCGCGCGGGCCGGCTCCGACGTCTACGCCGGTGTGACGAACCAGCCCGGCGCCCTGAAGGTGTC
>JARKSS010000217.1 GCA_029974175.1 Vicinamibacterales bacterium | reverse complement strand
AGGAAGCCGTGGCTGCCGTGAGGGCGGCCCGGGCGGCCGGCGCTCCGCTCGTCGTCGCGTCGATGGCCTTCGACGAGCTGCCAAACGCCAGCGTGCGGACGATGATGGGCGTATCGCCCGAACAGGCTGCCCGTGAGCTGGCGGCCGCGGGTGCCGACATCCTGGGCGCCAACTGCGGAACCCAGATGCAGCCGGCCAGCTTCGTGACGGTTGTGCGTGCCTACAAGGCGACGGTGTCGCTGCCCGTGATGATTCGGGCCAACGCGGGCCGGCCCGAGCTGGTTGACGGAGCGGCGGTGTACCGCCTCGCCCCCGAGGCCTTCGCGGAGGGAATGGCCCCCGTGGTCGAACGCGGCGCGGCGATCCTTGGCGGCTGCTGTGGGACGACGCCCGCGCACATCGCGGCGCTGCACCGCACCTATGGGATGAAGCCGGAGAAGAAACGGGAGTGAGACGCGAGAGGAAGGCAGGAACCAGAAAACCGGGCCCGCCGCCCGAACCCCACGCCTGCGGGCCCCCATCCGCAGACGCCTGATTGCGGGCGGCGAACCAGGCAACGCCCATTCAAGACGCAAGGCTGGTGCCAGGAGTCGCTGCGTCGAAGACTCCTTGTCTTCCGCGTGTTTCGCCTCGTCACGGTGCGGTGTTCCCCGGGGGGCTTGCGAACGGCCGCCAGCGGTGCCGGATTCCCGGCGGGTTCCCGGCAGGTGGCGCGGGCCATCTCTTTGTGGCATGGTATGGGCGCCATGAGGACCCTCGCCGCAATTGGCGCGGCGCTCGCCCTGATTGTTGTCGTTGCGGCGCTCGATGCCGCCCCTGCCTCACAGCCCCGGTTTCCTCGCGTCTACCGCGATCTCGGGATTGCCCTGCTCGACGAGTGGGTGACCGATACCGATCTGTCGGCCGACGGCACGCGGCTGGCCTACGCCCGCCGCGACCCGCGCGACTGGTACCTCGACGTCTGGACGACGCGGCCGAGCGGCCGCGAGAAGACCTGCATGACCTGCCAGCTGCCTGCACCCACCAAGCACCGCGGCGCCCCGGTCTGGCATCCCGACGGCGAGTGGCTGTTCTTCTCGGCCGAGAACGACGACGTGCGGACGCGCAAGGCCGATCGGATGGCCGAGCCGGCAACGGCCTTCAACACCAACTTGTGGGCTGTGGCCGTGGGTGGCACCCGGGCGTTCCCACTGACCACCTTTGCGACGGACTACAAGGATCCGCGTGCGGTGCTGGCGCCGATCGTCGCCCCCGACGGAAAGCAGATCGCCTGGACGGGTCCCATCGATGCCGACCCCGCAGAGAACCTCGCCGAGAAGCCGGTGAAGCCCGACCAGGAAGGCGAGGAGACCAGCGTGAAAGGCTACGAGTGGGGCCGCTGGGCCATCTACCTCGCCGACCTCGAGTTCGCCGATTCCACTCCCAGCCTGCGGAACATACGGGTGCTCGCGCCGGCGCCGCAGGATGGCTTCTACCAGGTCGACGACTGGTCGCCGGACGGCCGCCGGCTGCTGCTGACCGCCAGCCCCGCCAGGGGCGGGGGGCTCGAGGGCCTCGACATCTACGAGTACGACCTCGTGGCCGGGCGCCTGCGGCCGCTCACCCAGACGGCCGACTGGGATCACCACGCCCACTACTCGGCCGACGGACGCCACATCGTGTGGTCGTCTTCCCGCGACCTCAACGTCAAGTTCCGTTCGGTGGAGGGGCTCAACTGGCGACGCGACATCCGCACCGAACTGTGGATCATGAACCGTGACGGGAGCGAGCCGCGGCGGCTGACCTTCTTCAATCAGCGCGGCCACCGCGACTACGCCTGGTTCAGGTCGCGGGTCTTCCGCACTCCCCGGGTGTTCGTTTCGGACAACGCCTGCCTGCTCGACGGCACCCGTGTCGCCGCCGTGCTCGGCTACGAGGCCTCGGCCGGGCAGCTCGGCGGCGTGCTGGCGGTGCTGGATCTGAACCGGGCCGCCGCCGCGAAGACTGGAGATGGAGGATGAGGGGCGGCTACATGCCCGGTGTTCCCGGTTCGCCGAGCCCGACCAGTTGCAGGAGTCTCAAGGCGTTCCGTGACGTGGCCACCCCCGGCCGCAGCGTGTAGTCGAACGACAGCCTCACGCCTTCCCCTGCCGCCGATACGCCCTCGCTGAAATGCACCGCCCGGCACCGGTCGGCCAATTCGGGTGCACTGGCCAGCTCGAGGTCGTGCGTGGTGATGGCGCCGATTGCCGGCAGCTCGAGCAGGTGGGCCATGATGCGCCGCACCGCCACCTGGCGCTCGGCGGTGTTGGTGCCCTGCAGGATCTCGTCCAGCAGGTAGAGCAGCATCGGCCCGCCGGTCCGCGCGCGCTCGGCTTCCGACACCAGGAGCTTCAACCGCCGGAGCGCGGCCATGAAGTACGAAACGCCTTCCTCGAGGGAGTCCTGCACCCGCATGCTGGTGAACGGCGCAAGCGGCGGCATGGCAAGCCGGCGCGCGCACACGGGGCCGCCGGCTTGTGCGAGGACCGCGTTGACGCCGATCGCGCGCAGCAGCGTGCTCTTGCCCGACATGTTGGAGCCGGTGACGAGCAGGCACCGTCCAGGAGGGCCGACGGTCACGTCGTTGCCGACGCGCCGTCCGTCGGGCAGCAGGGGATGGCCGAGATCAGCGGCTTCGAGCTGGGTTGCGTTGGCGTCGATCTCCGGGAACGCCCAGCCTGGCTGGTCGCGCGCCAGCCAGGCCAGTGCCGAGAGGGCCTCGAACTCGCCGAGGACCCCGAACCAGCGGGGCAGGTGCGCTCCGACGCGGGCCTGCCAGCGCTCGAGCGCCGCCAGTACGTGCACGTCCCACAGCGTCACGGCGTTGATCGGGAAGTGGAAGATCGCCTGGAACCGCAGGTCGGCGAGGCGCATCAAGCGTCCGAGCGCCGCCATCTCCTGCGGGGCCGTTAGTCCCGACGCCTGCAGCTGGCCTGCAAGCCGACGAAGGAGCGGCGCGGTGTATTCGGCGCTCGCCAGGTGCTCGAACAGCGCGGCATGCTCGTGGAAGAGCCGCTCGCGCGAAAATGCCTGCGAGAACGTCTTGTGGATCCGGCGCTCGTATGCGGCCATCAGGCCGAGCGACACGAGCAGCGGCGCCAGCCAGTACGGCGGCAAAGTGCCAGCCGCGTGAAGGGCAATCAGCGGTAGTGTGGTGGCGGCGGCGGCCCGCGCCAGCCAGAGCAGCCAGCGCTTCGGTGTGAGCCAGGGGGAAGAGGCCGCCCACTCGAGGAACACGTCCAGTTCGTGGGGGTTGGCCTCCACCATCCGCGCCGTCGCGGCCAGTGTCTCGCGCCACGCCTCGCGGCCGGCCAGCTCGCGCACCGCCTCCTGGCGCTCGCCGATCTCCCCCGGTTCCGCAGGATGGAGGAGCCAGCGCGCGAGCGTCTGCCGGCCTGCCTCGGTCCCAACCGACCCGAGCAGGCTGAACAAGGAGGCACGCCCGAACAGGTCGAGGTCCTCGGCGTAGGGGTGCGCGGCATCGGCGGGCGACGGGTGGGGCGGTGGCAGGGCACTCCACTGCCGCTCGACGCGGAGCGCCGCCTCCTCGTTGGTCTGCACGAACGCCGAAGCCCGACGCTCGGCCGCCTCCACGCGGCTGTGCCAGACGACGAGGGCGAAGAAGGCGAGG
>JARKSS010000211.1 GCA_029974175.1 Vicinamibacterales bacterium | reverse complement strand
CCTCGCGCACGCGCGCCAGCCCCTCGCGGATGACCGCGGGGGTGGTGTCGGCGATGAGGTGAGGGTTGGCAATCATCCCCGTGATCGGCAGGCGCGACCGCGCCTCGATCCGGGCGGCCATTTCGACAATTGCGTCGGCCGTCTCGTTGAACGGGCGGTACGGGTTGACCACCAGCCAGTGGTTCACCGGCTCGGCCGAGAGCCCGCGGTGGAAGTAGGCGGCGACGATTCCCCCGAGCTCGCTGCCCCCGAGGTCGAACACCACCGGCCCGTCCTTGCGATCGAAGCAGGCCGCGATGGCGGGCGAGAGCGCCGGCATGTCGGCGTTCTCCATCCCCTCCACGCTCGAGATCACCCGGACGCCGAGCGCCTCGAGCGCGTACGCACGCTGCCTGGAGCGGAAGTACAGGTTGACGATGTCGAGGTCCACCAGCGTCACCGGGCCGCGCCCCGCGTCACGGAGCGCGAGCGCCAGGTTGATCGACACCTCCGTCTTGCCGGTGCCGAACGCTCCGCTGATCACCGTCAGGCGTGCACCCTCGGTCAGCGGGGTCGCCGCCACACCACCTCCGGAACAGGGTCTGGAATCCGGGCCCTCATCCTGGTTCCTCGGTCCTGTCTCCCGAATTCCGTGTCCTGGATCCGATCACGAGATCGCCGCGGCGAGCGCGATCGAGTTGAACTTGGTCTGGTCGCTGTCGGCGCGCGAGGTCAGCACGACCGGGACGCGGGCGCCCACGAGGATCGCGGCCAGCGGCCACTGGCCGAGCAGGCCCAGGAACTTGTAGAGCACGTTGCCCGCCTCGATGTCGGGCAGCAGCAGCACGTCGGCCGCCCCCGCGACGGGGCTGGTGATCCCCTTGTGACGGGCGGCCTCGGCCGAGAGCGCGTTGTCGAGCGCCAGCGGGCCGTCCACCACGCACCCCTTGATCTGACCCCGGTCGGACATCTTCGCGAGGAGCGCCGCGTCGAGCGTCGCGGGCATGTCGGTGCTCACCGTCTCGACCGCGGCGATGGCCGCCACACGCGGCCGCTCGATCCCCAGGCGGTGCGCCAGCCACACCGCGTTCTCGAGGATCTGCACCTTCTGCGCGAGGTTGGGCGCGATGTTCATCGCGACGTCGCTGAAGAGCACCAGGCGCTCCGGCGCCGGCGCCTGGTAGAGGGCGACGTGACTGAGCAGCGGCTTCTGGCGCAGGCCGGTGTCCTTGTTGAGGATCCCGCGGAGGAAGAGCGACGTGGAGACCAGGCCCTTCATCAGCATCTGCGCCTCGCCGACCGCCACTCTCCGGACCGCGACCTCCACCGCCTCGGCCTCGCTGCCGCACTCGACGATCTCCTCGTCGAGGGGACGCAGGCCGAGCCGCTCCCGCACCTGTTCAATGGTCGCGCGCCGGCCCGCCAGCAGCGGACGAACGAGCCCCGCTTCCGCTGCCTTGTCCAGCGACACGAGCACGTCCTCGTCGTGTGGCCAGGGCACGGCGATCGTCCGGGTTGGTCCCTTACGGGCCAGAGCGTGCAGTTCGCGGATCGTCGTAACCACGGGCCTCTCCGTTGTCACCGGGCGCGGCGGCCCGGGGGGTCGGCACACCGCTCCCTCGGCAGACCGGCGGGTCGGGACGGCCGTAGGCGCGGAGGCTCCGTTTCATCACGGAAGAGCTCGAGACTCTGACAGCGGCAGGGGGCGCGAAAAGGACGGGAAGGCCGCAGACAGCCCAGTGTAACCTCGGCCCGGGCCCGGCGGCAAGGAACCCGAGGCACCGCGCCGAGCCGGCCCAGGTATATCATGGGAGGCCCGTTGGGGCGCGTGCCCCCGGAGGGACCGCATGACGGCCGAAGAGCAGATCCTGGACATCCTCCGCAAGGCGTACCAAATCGAGGTGGACGGCTACACCTTCTACTCGATGACCGCGGAGCAGGCGATCAAGCCGGCCGTCGAGGAGCTGTTCGCGAGGCTGGCGCAGGACGAGGTCCAGCACCAGGCGTTCCTCCGCGACGTCCTCGGCAGCTACGGGGCCAAGCAGACCGCCGCCTTCGACGTGCCGATTCGCATCCCCGAGGGCCTGCGCGACTTCTCCGACAAGGTGTTCACCGCGCGGTTCCGCGAGCAGGCGGAAGGAGCGGCCTTCGAGATGGCCGCGCTCTCGGTCGGGATGACGCTCGAGAAGAACGCCATCGCGCATTTCTCGGAGGCCGCCAGGACGAGCGGCGTCGAGGAGGTGCGGAAGTTCTACCGGTTCCTGGCCGACTGGGAGCACCAGCATCTCGAAGCGCTGCAGTCGCTGCACGAGGCCGTGCGCAGCGATTTCTGGGAGCGCAGCGGCTTCACGCCGTACTGATGACGTACAACTTCGATCCGGATCGCTGGCGTGACGACCAGCTCGCCCGGCTGGAGCTGGAGCGCCGGAACGGCCGCCTCTCCGAGGCCGACTACCAGGCCGCGCTCGACGAGATCGAGCGCCGGTACGAGTCGATGCTGGCGCGCCTCGACGGCACCTACCAGATCCCGCGCGCGGAGTAAACGCGCCGCACAAGCGGGCGGCCACAAGGGCCGCCCCGGCGCTCTCCGCTGTCCGCGGCTCTCCTCTCCCCTACCGGCACACCACCTGGCCGGTGACCGTCGTCGAACCCGGAACGGCCACGGCCGGCCGCCGCTGGTCGATCGGGATGTAGCTGCGCTCGACCGGTCCGGTGTAGATCTGGCGCGGGCGGTAGATGCGGCTCTGTCCCTCCCAGACTTCCTTCCAGTTGGCGATCCACCCGGGCATCCGCCCGATCGCGAACATGACGGTGAACATGTCGAGCGGGATGCCGATGGCGCGCATGATGATGCCGGAATAGAAGTCGACGTTCGGGTAGAGCTTCTTCTCCTTGAAATAGGGGTCGGCGAGTGCCACCTCCTCGAGCCGGCGGGCCACGTCGAGCAGCGGGTCGTGGATCTGCAGCTTCGCCAGCACCCGGTCGGCCGCCTGCTTGATGATCTTCGCCCGCGGGTCGTAGTTCTTGTACACCCGGTGCCCGAAGCCCATCAGCTTGATGTTCGACGTCTTGTCCTTCACCTTCTCGACGTAGTCCTTCACCGAGATGCCGCTGTCCACGATGTACTGCAGCATCTCGATGACGGCCGTGTTGGCGCCCCCGTGCAGCGGCCCCCAGAGCGCGCACACGCCGGCCGCGCAGCTGGCAAACAGGTTCGCGCCGCTCGAGGCCACCATCCGCACCGTGCTCGTCGAGCAGTTCTGCTCGTGGTCGGCGTGGAGCACCAGGATCAGCGACAGCGCCGAGACGATGTCGGGATCCGGTTCGTATTCCTTGAACGGGATCGAGAACATCATGTGCAGGAAGTTGGAGCAGTAGTCGAGGTGCGGCTTCGGGTAGATCAGCGGCTGACCGATCGAGGTCTTGTAGGCGGCGGCGGCAATCGTCCGCGTCTTGCTCAGCAGCCTCGCCGCCGCGCTCTGGAACGTCTCGGGGCTCTCCATCCGGATGATGTCCGGGTTGTAGGTGCTGGTCGCGTTGATCATCGCCGACAGGATCGCCATCGGGTGGCCGCCCGAGGGGAACCCGTCGAAGTGCTTGTAGAGGCCCTCGTGGAGCATCTCGTGCCTGGTCAGCAGGTTGCTCCAGCACTCGAGCTGATCGGCCGTCGGCAGCTCGCCGTAGATGAGCAGCCACGCGGTCTCGGGAAAGGTGCTGTGCTCGGCGATCTGTTCGATCGGGATGCCCCGGTAGCGCAGGATGCCGCGCTCGCCGTCGATGAAGGTGATCGCCGACTGGCACGATCCCGTGTTGGCGTACCCGTCGTCGAGCGTGATCACCCCCGACTCGGCGCGCAGCTTCGAGATGTCGATCGCCACCTCCCCCTCGCTCCCCACCACGACGGGCAGCGTGTAGGTTTTCCCTCGCACCTGGAGCGTAGCCGTCTCAGGCATAGACCCTTCCTCGCTTGAACGTTGCTGGCCCGGAACCCGAATCATTTTAACGCGAACGACCGCGCCGCCATCGCGGCGACGGAGCGGCCGATGCTGATCGACGCGGTCGCCGCGGGTGACGGCGCGTTCAGCACGTGGATCATCCGCTCGGCCTCGACGATGTGGAAGTCGTCGAGCAGGGCCCCGTTCCGGTCGAGGGCCTGCGCCCGCACCCCGGCCCCGCTGGGACGCACGTCCTCGTCGCGGAGCGCCGGCAGAAGCTCCCGCAGGGCCGCCACGAACGCCCGCTTGCTGAACGACCGGTACATCTCCGCCGCACCCATCCGCCAGTACTTCAGCCCCATCTTCCAGAAGCCCGGGAACTCGAACAGCGCCAGCGTGTCCCGGGGCGAGAAGCTGGTGCGCGCGTACCCCTCGCGCCGGAACGCGAGCACGGCGTTGGGCCCGGCCTCGACGCCCCCGTGGACCATCCGCGTGAAGTGCACGCCGAGGAAGGGGAACCGGGGGTCGGGCACCGGGTAGATCAGGTTCCGGACCAGGTGCTGCCGCTCCGGCACCAGCTCGTAGTATTCGCCGCGGAACGGGACGATGCGCACGCCGGGATCCACGCCGCACATCCGCGCCACCCGGTCGGACTGGAGCCCCGCGCAGTTGATCAGTGCCCGGGCCTCGACGGCTCCCTTGGGCGTCTCGAGCACCACGCTCCCCTGGCGCCGCTCGACGTGCAGCACCCGGCTCGAGGTGCGTATCTCGCCCCCCGCCTCGCGCACCAGGCGGGCGAACGCTTCGGTCACCGCGGTGTAATCCACGATCCCGGTCTGCGGCACGTGCAGCCCCGCAATGCCGGCAACCTCGGGCTCGTAGTCGCGAAGCTCGTTGCCCGCCAACCGGCGGAGCCCCTCGAGGCCGTTGGCGCGCCCCCGGCGTTCGAGTTCGTCGAGCGGGGCGAGGTGTTCCTTTCTCGTGGCGACCACCAGCTTGCTGCACCGCTCGTGCGGGATTCGGTGAGCCTCGCAGAAGCGGTACATCGCCTCGCGCCCCTCCACGCAGTTGCGGGCCTTGAGCGAGCCCGGCTTGTAGTAGAGGCCCGAGTGAATCACCCCGCTGTTGTGGCCCGTCTGGTGCGCCGCCAGCCGGTTCTCGGCCTCGAGCACGACCACCAAGGCGCCCGCTTCGCGCGCCAGGGCCATCGCCGTGGCCGTCCCCACGATGCCACCGCCGATGATTGCGACGTCCCAGGTTGCACTCATGTCCTCACAGCCCCTCCTCGGGCGGGGTCACCTGGCGGCGAAGCCGATCGGCGACGGTCATGGGCGGCGTGACGCCGCAGTCGGCCGCAATCTTCCTCAGCGACGCCATCACGTTCTCCGAGAGCGGGATTCCCGACTGCTCGTGCAGGCGCGTGCGGGCCTGCTCCTTTTCGCCGTGGATGTAGATGACGTTCTTGTCGAGCGCCTTGCGCGAGGCCTTGAGCATCGTGAAGAGGCCGGCGAGCCGGTCGCGGAACTCGTCGAGCGGCATGAAGCGCGCGATGTCGAGCGCGAGGAAGAAGTGCCCCACCCGCGGCGCCGAGCCAGGGGCCGGGCCTGAGGCGCCGCGGACGTTGTCCACGTCGGGGCCGAAAGCCGATCCCGAGAGGACGCCCGAGAGCACGTCCA
>JARKSS010000207.1 GCA_029974175.1 Vicinamibacterales bacterium | reverse complement strand
GTCACGCCACGCTGGGCGGCGTCGTTGGCCGCGGCACGGCCTTGTATGCCGCCCCCTACAACCAGGACGTCGAAGGTCTCACGGGCGAGTCGAGCGAGATAACGCTTCATGGGGTTCCCTTCGTTGCTCCGGCGCAGCCGCCTATTCTATAGTCCGCGGCCGTGCCCGACAGATTGCGATCGACCGCCAACGACGAGGTCCGCCAGTACTGGAACACGCGGATCCACGATCTCGAGATCAGCCAGCACCCGCCCGGCTCGCCCGGCTTCTTCGCCGACCTCGACGAGTACCACTTCGACAAGCTGCACCACCTGCTGCGGCTCGTGGACTTCAACGGTTACCGCGGCCGGTGCGTGCTCGACGTGGGCTGCGGCGCCGGGGTGGACCTCGTCCGCTTCCTCCAGGGAGGAGCGCGAGGCACGGGCGTCGACCTGGCGCCGGCGGCGATCGAGCTGGCCCGCGCGAACGTCGAACAGCAGGGCCTGCGGGCCGAGCTCGTGGTCGCCGACGGCGAGAGCCTGCCGTTCGCCGACGAATGCTTCGACCTCGTCTTCGCCCACGGCGTCGTGCAGTACACGGCGAACGACCGGCAGCTGGTCGAGGAATGCCGGCGCGTCCTGAAGCCCGGGGGCCTCGCCATCTTCCAGGTCTACAACCGGATCTCGTGGCTGAACCTGCTCTCGCGCGTGATGAAGGTCGGCCTCGAGCACGAGGACGCGCCGTTCCTCCGCAAGTACAGCCCGGCCGAATTCCGGCGCCTGCTGGCGGGCTTCAGCGACGTGCGCGTGGTCCCCGAACGTTTCCCGGTGAAGTCGCGCCTGCACGGCGGCTGGAAGGGCGCGCTGTTCAACACGTTCTTCGTCGGCACCTTCAACGCGCTCCCGCGCGCCTGGGTCCGGCGCTTCGGCTGGCACCTCCTCGCGTTCTGCACCCGGTAAAGGAGAACCGCCCCATGCTGCCCTTCGTCAAGGCGCACGCCTACGGCAACGACTTCCTGTACGTGACCGAAGTCGATGCGGCGGGGCGGGATCCTTCCGAGCTGGCGCGCATCCTGTGCGAGCGCCACACCGGCGTGGGCGCTGACGGCCTGATCCTCTACCGCGCGACGCCGCGCGGCGCCGCCATGCGCTTGTTCAACGCCGACGGCAGCTACTCGGAGGTGTCGGGCAACGGGGTACGGGCGCTCGGCGCCGTGCTGCTGCACGGCCGTCCGAACGGAGCGAGCCTCGCGCTCATTGTCGAGACCGATGCGGGCGAGAAGCAGCTCGACCTGCTCGGGCGCGACGGCACCCGCCTGACGTTCCGGGCGGCGATGGGGAGGCCCGAGGCGATTGCCGAGCGGACGCTGGACGTGGGGGGAGAGACGCTGCGGGTGGTCACGCTGCGCGTCGGCAACCCGCAGTGCGTGGCCGTCGAAGGCACGTTGAGCGTGGAGCGACTGCACCGCCTGGGCGCGCTGCTCGAACACCACGAGGCCTTTCCAGAGGGAACCAACGTCGAGTTCGCCACGGTGGAATCGCCCTCGCGCGTGCGGATCCTGATCTGGGAGCGCGGCGTGGGCCCGACGCTCGCATCGGGCACCGGGGCCTGCGCGTCGGCGGTTGCCGCGGCGGTGGCCGGCGGTGCGTCGCGAGACGTGGAAGTGGTTGCGCCCGGCGGGACCCAGCGCGTCGAGTGGACCGATGAGGGGCTCTTCCTCACGGGCTGGGCCGAAGTCCTCTGCCGCGGCACCTGGCTGGCCTGACGCGGGTCAGGCACGATCCCCGTTTAGAAAACCACAAAGGACACAAAGGACACGAAGGCGTGCCTGTCGGGGTAGGCCTGCCGCCGGTCTTCGGGCGGCCGCCGACGACCGGCGCTCCTGGTGGCCAGGGTTCGAACTTCTGGAGCCCCCTTCTTTGTGTTTGTGGTTGCCTGGTCGTGGGCCGCGGGAGGTGGCAGTCGGCTCGTACCCCGCCGCTGATCTCGCAGCAGTTCCTGCAATGCCGGCGGGCGGCGGTCAGCGCGGGCGGCGTGCTTTCGGCGGGGCTGGCGGCTCGGGCTTTGCCGCCATCACCTCGTTCAGCTGCGCCCTCGCGGCCTCGAGCGCCTCGGTGGCCGCGGCGAAGTCGTCGCGGCCCATCGCCTCGCGCGCTTTTTGCACGGCGACATTGGCGGCGACGATCGCGCGGCGCACGTCCG
>JARKSS010000067.1 GCA_029974175.1 Vicinamibacterales bacterium | reverse complement strand
CAGCCTCGCGCCGCGCGATCTCGCTGGCGGGCAGGTTCGCGCAGGTGCGGTCGTACTGCCAGGCGGCGGCTGCGTCGCCGCCCGCGGCCTCGGCGGCCGCCCGCTTCGCCTTCAGTTCCTCCGGGCTGCAGTAGCAGTAGTAGGCGTGGCCCGAGGCGACGAGCGACTCGGCCGCCGAGCGGTAGCGCTCGAGGCGCTCGGACTGGAAGTACGGCCCGTGAGCCCCTCCCACCTCGGGGCCCTCGTCCCAGTCGAGCCCCAGCCACCGCATCCCGTCGAGGATGCCGGTCACCATCTCGGCGGACGACCGTTCGAGGTCGGTGTCCTCGATCCGCAGCACGAAGGTGCCGCCGTTGTGCCGCGCGTAGAGCCAGTTGAAGAGCGCGGTGCGGGCGCCTCCGACGTGCAGGTAACCGGTGGGGGACGGGGCGAAACGGACGCGGGGAGAAGACATAGGAAAGGCTCAGGACTCAGGGCTCAGGGCTCAGGGCTCAAGGCGGCGAGACGGCTCAAGGCTTAAGGCTCAAGGCTCAAGGCTCAAGGGCTTGCGAGTACAACCTCACTATTGTAGGGCGGAGGTGGAGGGGCTGCCAGCAGCCGCTGGAGGCGAGGGTGCCCCCGCTGTAGGATTACGCCATGGCCCGGGGATGGGAGAGCAAGTCGGTCGAATCACAGCAGGACGAGCACGAGCGCGGCACCAAGCGGGTTGCCGGCCCGCGCACGCCCGAGCAGCGCGAACGGGCGGCCAGGCGGCTGACGCTCGAGCTGCAGCGGGCGAAGGCCCGGGCCGACCTGGCGCGCGCGGTCAAGCCCGGCCACCGCGCCATGCTCGAACAGGCGATCAGCGCGTTGGACGAGCAGCTTCGCGGGATGGACGGCGAACCGCGGTAGAAGGCACTTCCTTGCTCAACCCATGTTGGGAGTTGCCTGTAGCGGTGCTGAATGACAAGCGGGGCTCCGATGAGAAGACGCGACTTCCTCAGGGCGGGTCTGGCTGGCGGCGCGGTGCTGGGCGGGTTGCCGGCGCTGTCTCGCGGCGAGCGTGCCGCTTCGGTTGCGTTGATTGTCGATCCGGAAGACCCTGTCGCCTCCTCGGCTGCCGGCCGGTGGGCCATCGGGGAACTGCGAAGCGCGCTGTCGGGGGCGGGCGTGGCGATGCTCGATCGCCACGACCTGCGCGACGTGCCTTCCGACGCGGCGTGCATCGTGGCGGGCGGCGCCCGGTCCCCAATGGTGCAGAGCGCGCTGGCAGGCAGCGGGCTGACGCCGCCGGACGTGCCTGAGAGCCTCGTGCTTGCCGCAGCCAAGCTGTCGCGCCGCCCGGCCACCGTCGCCTGCGGGCCGGACGCGCGCGGTCTCGCTTACGCCCTGACGGAACTTGCGGATCGAGCCCGGCACGCGGCGCGGCCGCACGCCGCGCTCCACGTCGAGACGCCTGTCGTGGAGCGGCCCGCCAACCGCGTCCGCAGCGTGATGCGGCAGTTCACGAGCGAACCCCTCGACAAGCCGTGGTTCTACGATCGCGGGATGTGGCCGGCATACCTCGACATGCTCGCCACGCACCGCTTCAACCGCTTCCACCTGGCGTTCGGCCTCGGCTACGACTTCCTGCGCCACGTCGATGATGCCTACTTCCTCTTCGCGTATCCGTTCCTCCTGGAGGTCCCGGGGTACCGCGTTCGCGCGGCCAACCTGGCAGACGAGGAGCGCGATCGCAACCTCGACACGCTGCGGTTCATCGCGCGGCAGACGGTGGCTCGCGGGATCGACTTCCAGCTGGGAATCTGGATGCACGGCTACGTCTGGCATGACAGCCCCCGAGCGCAGCACACGATCGAAGGCCTGACGCCGGAAACCCACGCCGCCTACTGCCGCGACGCGCTTGCCGCGCTGCTGCGGGCCTGCCCCGAGATCTCGAGCGTCGCGCTGCGAACGCACGGGGAAAGTGGGGTGCCCGAAGGCAACTACGCCTTCTGGCGGACGATCTTCGACGGGGTCGCGCGCTGCGGCCGGCGGGTGGAGATCGACCTGCACGCCAAGGGTCTCGACACCAGGATGATCGACGCCGCGCTCGACACCGGCATGCCGGTCAACGTCGCGTTGAAGGGCTGGGCCGAGCACCAGGGGCTTCCCTACCACCAGGCGGCGATCCGCGAGCACGAGATGCCGGTCGAGGGGCGAAGCGGCCAGGGGCTGATGACGTTGAGCGAGGGCTCGCGCAGCATCACCCGCTACGGCTACGGCGACCTGCTGCGCGACGATCGCAGGTACACCGTGACCCACCGCGTGTTCTCGGGGACGCAGCGCCTGCTGCTGTGGGGAGACCCGGCGGCGGCCGCCGCCTATTCGCGCGCGTTCCAGTTCTGCGACTCGGCTGGGACCGACCTGATGGAGCCGGTGACGTGCCGTGGCCGGCGGGGAACGGGGAAGGCCGGAGGGAGCCGCATCGGCTACGCCGATCCGCAGCTGGATCCGCAGTGGGACTGGCAGAAGTACGGCTACTGGTACCGCGTGTGGGGCCGGCACCTCTACAACCCGGAGACGCCGCCCGCGGTCTGGCAGCGCCATTTCGGAGGCTCACCTGCCGGCCGCGCGCTCGAGTCGAGCCTGGCGCGCACCAGCCGCATCCTGCCGCTGGTGAGCATCAGCCACATGCCGTCGGCCGCCTGCGATGCCTACTGGCTCGAGGTGTACTGGAACCAGCCGATGGTTCGCGAGTCCGATCCGAACCCGTACACCGACTCGCCGTCGCCGAAGACGTTCCAGCACGTGAGCGCGCTCGACCCGCAGTTGTTCTCGAGCATGTCCGACTGCGCCGAGGAGCTGCTGCAGCGCCGCCCGAGCGGCAAGTACTCGTCCGTCGAAGTCTCCCAGTGGCTCGCCGACCTGGCACAGCGCGGCGAGGAGGATCTCCGGCGGGCGGGACCGCTGCGCCCGCTCGACTGGCGGCGTACGGGCATCGACATCGAGATCCTGATCGGGCTCGGCCGGTTCTTCGCGGCGAAGTTGCGGAGCGGGGTGCTGTACTCGATTCACGAGCGCACCGGGGATCGGCCGGCGCTGGAGGCGGCGATTCGCACGTACAAAGCGGCGCGCGCCGCCTGGGCGAGCGTGGCCGCTTGCGCGAAGGGTGTCTACGCCGACGACCTTTCGGCGAGCGACAAGATCTCGAACCGCGGTGCCTGGGCCGACCGCCTGCCCCTCATCGACGCCGACATCGCTCAAATGGAGGAGCGACTTGCCGGTGCGTCGCGCTCGACAGACCCGGCGGTTGCCGCGGCTGTCGCCGCCGTGCTGGGCCGCCCGCGGCGCGAGCCGCCCGCGTGCAACCATGAGCCGCCGCGCCGCTTCCGGCCGGGCGAGGAACTGCCGCTCGAGATCGTGCACCGCGGCCGGGTCACGCCCTCGTCTGCCGTCCTCTACTACCGGCACGTGAACCAGGCCGAGCGCTTTCAAACGGTGACAATGACCGCCGGCAGCGGGTCGCACCGGGCCGTCGTCCCCGCGGAGTACACCGACTCGCCGTACCCGCTGATGTATTACTTCCAGCTGACGCACGGACGCGGGTCCGTGACGCTCTACCCGGGCTTCTCCGGCGACCTGCTCAACCAGCCGTACTTCGTCGTGCAACGGGGATAACCGGAGTAGTCGGTGGGATTCGTGGGCGGGATGGATGGGGCGCGTTGCCCACGACCGGGGCGTCGCCCGCTGCCAGGTCCGGCTTACTTCTTCGAGGCCGCTTCGATCTGCGCCAGTTCCCGTGCAATCTGCTCGCGGATCTTGCGCGCCTCCCGCTTCTTCAGATACTTGTCCACGCCCTTCACGAGCCCGATCAGATCGAGGCCGCAGCACTTCGACGACCACTCCTGCGACTGCCGCTGGAAGTCGTTGAGCCGGAACTCCTTCTCGAGCAGTGCCTTGAAGGAAGGCACGTCCTCGCGTTCGACCGTGGCCCTGAACACCGGCACGGAGGTCTGGATCCCGTCGAGCTTGAGGCGGCGCGCCGGCGGTTTCGCAAGCTCCTTCCGGATCCGCTCCAGCGACGCCGGCAGAGGAGGGGAAGCCTGCGTACCCTGCGCCTCGAGAGGAGACACCGAGAGCAAGAGGACGGCGGTCACGACGATGGCGCTCAGCAGCCCCCAGGTCAGCGACACAGACATTTGGACGCACGCCACGACCGCGTGGTCTCCTGCCGATCTCGACGCCCGAGATCGGCTCGGCTTCAGCCGCTTGGCGCACGGCCGAAACTGACTCGAAGCGACACCGGCCGCGTAGGCGCCGCGACCACGTCGCGTTCGGCGAGCGTTCTGGATGTGCCGCTGAAGGCGTGCCAGTCCGTCCGCCGCGGCCAAGGCCAGGACGGGTGCCAGTGGCGCCGAGTAATGGAATGCCGGGCCCCAGTGAAATGGCGAGTCGGACAGGAAGCGCGTAAGCGCGAACGGCAGCGCGAGGAGCAGGAGCGGAGAAGCGAGCGGCAGAAAGGCGAACGGCGCGAGCCAGAGAAGCACCGTCATCAGCTTGATGGAAGGCGTCACCAGCGTCCGCACCGAGACTGGCGACGCAGCGCCGCCTCCCGCCAGGATCGCCCGGCCGTCTTCCGCCCGGACCGAGTTGGGGTCGAGCGGGTGGCCACCGCGGTTGGCGCTTCAGGACGTGACAGGTGTAGGGTCTGCTTTCGGCGAACGCTCGCTTCGCTCGCAACTTCGGGGCCGTCACGCCGCCACCGGTCGTCCTTTTCGGATCGCCGACGCCACGTCGTTTCGGGTGGCTCCGAGGGCAAAGAGGGCGCGCAGCACCAGGTCGGTGGAAACGCTCGGATCCGCCGCCTCGATCTTGGCCACCCGTGACTGGCTCGACTTCAGGCGCTTGGCGAGTTCCGCCTGCGAGAGCCCCTGCTTGCTCCTCCGCTCACGCACGCTCTCGCTCAACGCGAGCTTGGTTTCCACGAGTGCGGACTCTTCCGCGCTCAGTTCGAGGAAGTCGGCGGCGTTTCCCACACGCCACCCGTGAGCCTCGAGGCGCGCGCGCTTACCCTTCTTCATGCCCTACCTCTTGCCGGCGGCGGCATCGTAGAGGCATCGAGTTCACGTTATGTCACATATGACATTACGTCAAACGTGAAGCAGATGAAACCTTCGACGAGGGCCAATCCTTGACTAAGGCTGTTGAGTCCGGCCGCACGGAGTACGGGGTGGGCTGGCCTGCCATGGGCCCCTCGACGTTGCTCGGGGCTCCCTGAGAAGGCTTGAAGGGAACGAACCTGGCGGCTCGCGGACAGGGTAGAGGCCGTTTGTCCGCCTTCGCGGCCACGCCGCTACGGCGAGACAGCCTTCGCATGCAATGAGTTACAGACAGCTGGCTTGCCAGCCGTAGCTCCCCGAAGGGGAGCGAAGGCTGGCGGTGAGGCAGGGATTCGAACCCTGGATACAGGTTTTAGCCCGTATAACGGTTTAGCAAACCGCCGCCTTCAGCCTCTCGGCCACCTCACCGCGTCGGACAACATGGCTGTTGTCAGTGCTTTACGTCGGTCCTCGGCTCGGCGTCGTGCGTCCCAGTTGCATTCTGGTTGCACACGGCCGATTCCAGCGCCTCCATCGCGGCAAGACTCTGCGGGTCGAGCCCGTCGTTCTTGATGTACGCCGCTCGAGTTACCGACACATTACTATGCCGCAGAATCGCCTGAATCACAATGTCGCTGACGCCGAGCTCGTGCAGGTTCGTTGCCAGCCCCCGCCGAAACGCGTGTAAGCCGTACCAAGGAATGCCCGCTCCTGCCAGAGCCGGACGGATGACCTCGCGAACCACGTAGTCGAGGGCGCCCGGGCCACCGTCGAGCGTTTCGAAGATGAAGTTCTGCACCTTCGTCGCGGCAAGGTGGTCGTCGAGGACCGCCGCGGCCGTCGGGATCAGCGGGACGATTCCCGCCCCGCGTTTCCCTTTCGGCTTCGCGATGTGGTGCCGCCACGCCGCACGCTCGATCTTCAGGGTACGGCCGTCGTAGTCCTCGGGTCGCAGGCCGCGAATCTCCCCCTTGCGAAGGCCGGCAAAGCCGGCCACGGCGACTATCGCCCTGGCCGGCTGCGGCAGAATCTCCAACATCCTGAGGATCTGGTCCAGGGAATACGCGTACGTCCTGCGACCGGGCTTGGCCTTCGGAATGCTGGCCGCCAGAACCGGATTGACGCCGTTGAGCGCACCCGTCTGGATGGCGTAGCGGAACAACCCGCCCAGAAGGTGCTTGACGTGCCTCGCCGTCGTGTTGCTGATGTTGTGTTTCGCAACAACAGCTTCGAGCAGGCGCTGGCAATCTACCGTCCGGAAATCGCGTATCGCCATCGTCATGTGGTCCTTCAAGTAGCGCGACCACATGTTCCGGTACCCGCTCACCGTGGACGGGCTCTTCTGGGCTTGCACATACGGGAAGTACCGCCTGTCCCAGAAATCCACCACCGACATCGTGCTCTCGGCCGTAAAGGTCCCGCTGTTCAAGGGGGCCAGGAACTCGTCGGCCAGTGTCCGGACAGCCTTCTTCGACCGGTATTGACCCTTATTGTCGGCCAGCTTCCGGCACCGCTGCACGAGCTTGACGGTGCCGTCAGCCTGGAGTTCGTTCTCGTAGTAACGCAGGTACCAGCAGCTCCCCTTCAGGAACACGTAGCCTCGCTGGTGCCGTCGAACGTCCGTCACGCCGCGATCTCCCTTCTCAGTGCCCAACCGTTGTCCGAGCCGATGATCCGCCGCTCGGCCCAGGCTTCCAGTTCCGGGCTGCCCCACCTGAAACGGACGTACTTGCCGAACTTGATGTGCGGAAGCGGGTCGGTGCAGCGCGAGCGCACCTGCTCCCTGATCCACGACACCGGCAGGCACCAGCGTCGTGCCAATTCCTTCGCGTCGATGAACTCGTACCGCGGCGGAACGCCCGCCGGCACCGCCCTTATTGCCGCTGAATTGGTCACTGTGGTCTTCTCCCTGGGGTCCTGTCCCACTACGGCTTCACCGGCCGCAGGTACTCCATTGCCCCGAAATACTCTCTTGCCAAGCGCTCGGGGCGGATGCGGAAGTACCGCTGTGTGGTGGTGAACGACCTGTGCCCCATCAGGTCTTTCAGTACGATTGACGGCATGCCGGCGTTTGCCATTCTCGTCGCGAACGTGTGCCGCAGCTGGTGGATGTGGGCTCGGCTGATGTTCAGCTTGGAGCACCAACGCTCCAGCACGTACTGGATGGCCCGGCTGCTCATGCGCTTCTTGCGTTCCGACAGGAACAGCGCCGGGTCGCTATCGGGACCGCGAGCCTGCAGGTAGGCCTTCAGCAGGTTCAGGCAGTCTTCATCGACGAGGAACAGGCGACGCTTTCCGCCCTT
>JARKSS010000204.1 GCA_029974175.1 Vicinamibacterales bacterium | reverse complement strand
GCTCGCGCTGCTCCAGCGCGACGGCCGTCTCGTGGACTTCCTCTTCGAGGACATCAGCGGCTACCCCGACGCCCAGGTCGGCGCCGCCGTGCGCGAGGTGCACTCCAGCTGCCGCGAGGTGCTGCAGCGCTACGTCACGGTGGAACCGGTGATGCCGGGCGAAGAGGGACGGCCCGCGGTGGTGGACGCCGGCTTCGACCCCGGCGCGGTGAAGCTGGTGGGGCTGGTCACGGGCCAGCCCCCCTTCCGGGGAGTGCTGCGCCACCGCGGCTGGCGCGTGACGAGCGTGCAGCTGCCCGCCCTCCCCCAGGGCGAGGGGCGGCTGGTCATCGCGCCCGCCGAAGTGGAGATCGGATGACGCCCCTCGACACCGGACACGACGAGCTCATCATCGGCATCGACCTCGGCACGACCAACTGCGCCCTTGCGCAGATTCCCGCGCCGGGCAACGACGACCACGACCACGACAGAGCGGAGGCGCGCTCGGAGGTGCAGCCGGTGGCGCAGGTGGTGAACCCGGGCGAGGTGGCCGAGCGTTCGCTGCTGCCTTCGTTCCTCTATCTCCCCGGCGATCTCGACTTCGCGAAGGGTGCCCTCGCGCTGCCGTGGGAGCCGTCGCCCTCGCGTCTGGTCGGCGAGCTGGCGAGGGTGCGCGGAGCGGAAGTGCCCGGGCGCGTGGTGACCTCGTCGAAGTCGTGGCTCTCGAATGCCGCCGTCGATCGCACCGCCGCAATCCTCCCGTGGCAGGCGCCCGAGGACGTACCGAAGGTCTCGCCGGTGGAAGCGTCGGCCGGCCTCCTCGAACACCTCCGGCAGGCCTGGGAGCAGCGGGCAGGCGGCCGCCGCCTGGCCGAGCAGGACGTGGTCCTGACCGTCCCTGCCTCGTTCGACGAGGACGCACGCGAGCTGACGCGCCGCGCCGCGGCCCAGGCGGGGCTCGCGCGTCTCACGCTGCTCGAGGAGCCGCAGGCGGCCTTCTACGCCTGGATCGAGAGCCAGGGCGACGCGTGGCGCGAGCATGTGCGCGTGGGCGACCTCGTGCTGGTCTGCGACATCGGCGGCGGCACCAGCGACTTCACGCTGATTACCGTGGCCGAGGAGGCGGGCGAGCTGCGCCTCGAGCGCGTGGCGGTGGGCGATCACATCCTGCTCGGCGGCGACAACATGGACCTCGCGCTCGCGCGCCTCCTCCAGCAGCGCCTCGAGGCCGAGGGCCACCGGATCGACACCTGGCAGCTGCACGCGCTCTGGCACCAGGCCCGCGTGGCGAAGGAACGCCTGTTTGCCGACCCGGGCCTGAGCGCGCACGAGGTCATCGTCCGCGGGCGTGGGACGCGCCTGGTGGGCGGGACGATCAAGACGATGCTCGCGCGCGAGGATCTCGACCGGGTGGTGGTGGACGGGTTCTTCCCGGCGGTACCGCGCGACGCCGAGCCGGCCCGGCAGCGGCGGGTCGGCTTCCAGGAACTGGGCCTCGCCTACGCTGCCGATCCCGCCGTCACGCGCCATCTTGCGCGGTTCCTGAACCAGCCGGCCCGGCACGCGGCCAGCGCCGGCCTGGTGCGGCGCGGCCCCAGCGGAATGGCGTGCCCGACGCGGATCCTGTTCAACGGCGGCGTGATGAAGGCGGCACCGCTGCGGCAGCAGCTGGTGTCGGTGGTCAACGGCTGGCTCGAAGCCGAAGGGTTTGCACCGCTGGCCGAGACCGAGGTGCTCGAAACGGCGGACCTGGACCTGGCGGTCGCCCGAGGCGCGGCGTACTACGGCCGGGCACGGCGCGGGCGCGGCGTCCGGATCCGCGCGGGCGTCCCGCGCACCTACTATATCGGCGTCGAGAGTGCCATGCCCTCGGTGCCCGGTCTCCCCGCCCCGCTGAAGGCGCTCTGCGTTGTCCCCTTCGGCATGGAGGAAGGAACCGAGGCCCAAGTGCCGGGGCGCGAGTTCGGGTTGGTGGTGGGCGAGCCGGCGGAGTTCCGGTTCCTGTCGTCGGTGGTGAGAAAGGACGACGCCATCGGCAGCCTGATCGAGGACTGGAGCGACGAACTCGAAGAGCTGAGCCCGCTCGAGGTAGAACTCGCTCTGCGCGGCCGCGAGCAGACGGTGGTTCCGGTGCGACTGCTGAGCCGCGTGACGGAGGTCGGGACGCTGGAGCTGTGGTGCGTCGCCCGCGACGGGCCCGAGCGCTGGAAGCTCGAGCTGAACGTCCGCGCGCCGCGTCTCGAAGCCGGGGCATGACGCCGCCTCGCTTCCTCGTCGGGATCGACCTCGGCACCACCAACTCGGTGGTCGCCGCGATCGATCTGGCCGCCCGCAAAGCGCGTTTCGTGCCCCGCGTCGTGCCGATTCCGCAGGTCATCGCGCCGGGCGAGGTCCGCGCCGACCCCACGCTTCCCTCTTTCCTCTACCTGCCGACACCCGACGAGCGCGCCAGCGGCCGGTTCGGCACGCCATGGGATCGTCACCCCGCGCTGGTGGCCGGCGCGTTCGCGCGAGACCAGGGGGCGCTGCAGCCCGCGCGGCAGGTCTCATCGGCGAAGTCATGGCTGTCGCATCCGACAGCCGACCGGACGGCCCGCATCCTGCCGTGGGGCGCCGACGAGCCGTCGGTGTCGCCGGTCGAAGCCTCGGCCCGCATCCTGCGGCACCTGCGCGACGCGTGGAACCACGAGCTGGCCACCGAGGGTGAGGCGGCCGCGCTCGAGCACCAGCACGTCGTCCTCACCGTGCCGGCGTCGTTCGACCAGGAGGCGCGCGAGCTGACCGTGCAGGCAGCTCACGAGGCGGGGCTGGAGTCGCTGACGCTGATCGAGGAGCCGCTGGCCACCTTCTACGCCTTCCTGGCCAGGACCGATGTTGCGCGTTCGCGCGGCGCGTCGGCAGGGCGGGCAATCGCAGAGGCATTCCAGGATGGAGAGGAAGTCCTGGTGTGCGACGTCGGCGGGGGCACGACCGACTTCACCACCATCCGCGTTCGGATCGAGGAGGAAGAAGAGGTCCGCTTCGAACGGACGGCTGTCGGTGAGCACCTGTTGCTCGGCGGCGACAACCTCGACCTCGCGCTCGCGCGGCGAATCGAGTCCCGCCTCGGCGACCGCACCCTCACCCTGGTCCAGAAGCTGGCACTTCGCCGGACGGTTGCCGCGTCGAAAGAGCGCCTCCTTTCCGACCCGGCGCTCGATCGGGTGCCGGTCACGATCCTGGGAAGCGGCCGCGCGATCGTCGGGGCCTCGCTCGCCTCGCAGCTGACCCGCGATGAAGTGATCTCCACGCTCACCGAAGGCTTCCTGCCCATGGTGGGGCTCGACGATCGGCCGCACGCCGAGCGGCGGACGGGCTTGCTGGAGATGGGCCTCCCGTTTGCCGCCGACCCGGCAATCACGCGCCACCTGGCGGCGTTCCTCGCGAGCGCGGCACGGTCGGCGGGAGAGGACAGGCCCCGCAGGCCGGACGCCGTCCTGTTCAACGGCGGCTTCTTCTCCCCCGCGCTGGCGCGCCAGCGGATCGTGGACACACTGGCGCGATGGTTCGCGCCTGACGGCTCGTGGCGGCCGCGGGTGCTCGAGAACCCCAACCCGGCGTCGGCTGTCGCGATTGGCGCCGCCCACTATGCGCTGGTGCGCGAGCGCGGGGGCCTGCGCGTTCGTGCGGGGAGCGCGCGGGCGTACTACCTCGGCCTGTCGGGCGGGGAACGGACGGCGGAGGGCGGCACCGCCATCTGCGTGCTGCCGCGTGGGGCCGAGGAGGGCTCCACCTTCGAGATCGCGCGCGAGGGGTTCACGGTGACCACCAACCGCCCCGTCTCGTTCCCGCTCTCGAGCAGCGCGGTGCGGAAAGACCGGCCGGGCGACCTCGTCACGCTCGCCGAGGACGAGATCCATCGCCACGCACCGCTCGCCACCGTGCTCCGGTACGGAAAGCGATCGCGGCAGGTGGAGCTGGAGGTTTCGCTCTCGGCACGCTACACGGAAACCGGGACGCTCGAGGTGTCGTGCGCCTCGCGAAGCAGCGAGCACCGGTGGCGGCTGCGCTTCCAGCTGAGAGGCGAGCGCGATTGGGAAGCCCCTCCCGTCGAGGGACCGGAAACCGAGTCGGTGGTGGCGCCCGAGAGCGTGGAAGCTGCGCGCGAGCTTCTGAGGGCCGCCTTTGCACCACGGCCGCCGGGGGGAAGCAGCGAGGGGACGGCCGTTGGCGCCGTCACTCCCGAGACACTGCCCGCGAGGCTCGAAGCGGCGCTTGGCTACGGACGCCTCGCCTGGGAAACGCCCGTAGCGCGCGCCCTTGCCGACACGCTGATCGAAGTGGCCGACGGCCGCCGCTTCGGCCCACGCTACGAGGCACGGTGGCTCAACCTGCTCGGCTTCTGCCTGCGCCCGGGATTCGGCGCGCCCGCCGACGACTGGCGCATCGGCCGCCTGCGCGGCGTGTACGTGGAAGGGCTGCTGTTCCAGAACGACGCGCAGTGCCAGTCCGAGTGGGCCGTGCTGTGGCAGCGCGTGGCCGGCGGCCTCAAGGCGGGCCAGCAGCGCGAGCTGTATCTTCGCTACAGCGCCCTCGTCGGCCTGCGCGAACGCAAGACCAGGCGGGTGAACCCGCAGGTTCAGCGCGAGGCCTGGCGGCTGCTCGCAAGCCTCGAGCACCTTCCCGCCCGCGATCGGGCATCGCTCGGCGACGCGCTCATCGAACGCCTGGACCGCGACCGCGACAACGCGAGCTACCTGTGGGCAATCGGGCGGCTGGGCGCCCGCGTCCCGGCGTACGGCCCGCTGTCGGCCGTCGTGCCCCCCGACCGCGCCGCCGCCTGGATCGAACGCCTGCTGGCGGTGTCCGTCCTGACGCCCGAGCGAGCCGCGGCGATCGTCCAGGTTGGCGCACGAACCGACGATCCGCTGCGCGACCTCGGCGACGACCTGCGCGCCCGCGCGGCCCGGCGGCTGGCCGATGCCGGGTTCGCTGACGAGGCGGATCCACTGCTGACGCCGCAGGCGGCGGCCTCGCGAAGCGCACTGCAGATCTTCGGGGAATCGCTGCCGCCGGGGCTGAGGGTCCTGGCGCCCGGAGGATAGACGCTCCCAGTCCCATCGCAATCCCTCCCCCAGGGCGCGAAGGGCGGCCGGTATAATGGCGGGACCCATGCGGGCGGCAGGCGGGAGGAGCGATGAGGAAGTGGGTGGCGGCGGCCGTACTTGCGTCGGCGATGCTGACGATGGCACCGGTCGGGGCGTCGGGGTCGCCGGAAGGTGGGCCGCGCGTTGCCGACCTCAAGGCGCTCGAAGAGGCGATCGCGGGCTACCGAGGTCAGGCCCTGCTGGTCAACTTCTGGGCCTCGTGGTGCGAGCCGTGCGTGGATGAGCTGCCGGAGCTGATCGAGGTGGCTCGCGAGCACCGCGGCAAGGGCGTTGTCGTCCTGACCGTCTCGTACGACTTGGTGACCAGCGTGTCAACCCGCGACGAAACGCTGAAAGAGGTTGACGCGTTCGTCGCCGAGCAGAAGATGGACCTCCCGGTCTTCCTCTTCGACGGCCCCGACACCCTCATCAACGAACGCTTCGGCGTGCCCGGTGCCGTGCCGGTGACCATCGCCATCGACCGTGGCGGGAACGTGGTCGAGCGCCATCTCGGGCGCGCCAACAAGGAGCGCTTCGGGGCGCTGATCCGGCGCGCCCTCCAGGCGCGATAGCACTGCCCCCGCGGCTCGCTCGCCCCCCCTTTCTTCCGAGGTCACGCCATGCGTC
>JARKSS010000198.1 GCA_029974175.1 Vicinamibacterales bacterium | reverse complement strand
CACCAGTGCGGGCGCGAGATCGCGTCGCAGTCGCTCGAGCAGATCGTCGAGCGCGTCCTCGAGTTCCCGCGCGACGAGCGGATCAACGTGCTGGCGCCCATCGTCCGGGGCCGGAAGGGGGAGTTCAAGAAGGAGCTGGCGGCGCTGCGGGCGCGCGGCTTCAGCCGCGCCCGCGTGGACGGCGAGATGCGGTCGCTCGACGAGGAAATCGTCCTCGATCGGCGGCGCAACCACTGGATTGACGTCGTCGTCGATCGCCTGCTGGTGAAGCCGGGCATCGAACGCCGCCTGTCCGACTCGGTCGAGACCGCGCTCGGCCTCTCCGAGGACATCGTCATCATCAACGGGCTGGAGGCGGGCGACCGGCTGTTCTCGCGGCGGCTCGCCTGCGTCGAGTGCGGTCTCAGCATGCCCGAGATGACGCCCCGCGCCTTCTCGTTCAACTCGCCGCACGGCGCCTGCCCCGAGTGCCAGGGCCTGGGGGCGCTCTACGACTTCGACCCGGCCCGGGTCGTCCCCGACCCCTCCCGCTCGCTTGCCCAGGGAGCCATCGCACCGTGGGCGTCGGGCGACACGCGGCTCGTGCGCGAGGCGCTCGCGTCGCTTTCCCGCTACTACGGCATCGACCTCTCGGTCCCCTTCGGCAAGCTGCCGAAGAAGGCGCGCGACCTCCTGCTCGAGGGGCCCGACGCCCGGCACGGCCGCCCCGCCGAGGGCGCGCGTCCCCGCCGCCGGACCGCGGCCTCCGACCCGTTCGGCCGCGACTTCGAGGGAATCCTGCCGAACCTGCGGCGGCGCTACGAGGAGGGGGGCTGGCTCGACCGCGAGGCGCTCGAGCGCTTCCGCTCGCTGCGCCCCTGCCCCGCCTGCGGCGGCGCCAGGCTGAAGCCGCAGAGCCGCAGCGTCCGCCTCAAGGGACGCACGATCACCGACTACGTCGATCTCCCCCTCGACGATGCCCTGAAGGTGTTCCGGGCGATGACGCTGACGGCGCGCGAGGAGCTGATCGCCGGGCGCGTCCTGCGCGAAATCCAGGATCGTCTGCGGTTCCTCACCGACGTCGGGGTGGGATACCTGACGCTCAGCCGCAGCGCGGCCACGCTCTCGGGTGGCGAGGGGCAGCGCATCCGCCTGGCGACCCAGATTGGCTCTGCGCTCCGCGGCGTGCTCTACGTGCTCGACGAGCCGTCGATCGGGCTGCACCAGCGCGACAACCGGCGGCTGCTCGCGACGCTTCGCCGCCTGCGCGACCTCGGCAACACCGTCATCGTCGTCGAGCACGACGAGGAGACGATCCGCACGGCCGACTACCTCGTGGACCTCGGGCCGGGGGCCGGCGAGCATGGCGGCCGCCTGATCTTCCAGGGGCCGCCCCAGGCGCTGCTCGGTGACGGAAGCGACAGGGGCGCGGCCGTGGCCGCCGAGGCCGGGAGCGATGCAGCCGGCGAGCAGCCGCGCAACCACGCCGCCGCCTCGCTGACGGGGGCCTACCTGCGCGGCGAGCGCACCATCGAGACGCCCGCCCGCCGCCGCCCGGCCGACCGCGGCGCCCTCGTCATCCGCGGCGCCCGCGCCAACAACCTGCGCAACATCGACGTCACGATCCCTCTCGGGGTGTTCACGGCCGTCACCGGCGTGAGCGGGTCGGGGAAGTCCACCCTGGTCCACGAGATCCTGTACCGCGCGCTCGCGCGCCAGCTGTACCGCGCCGCCGACGAGCCGGGGCCGCACGATGCGATCGAGGGGATCGAGCTGGTGGACAAGGTCATCGAGATCGACCAGTCGCCGATCGGACGCACGCCGCGCTCGAACCCCGCCACCTACACGGGCCTGTTCACGTTCATCCGCGAGTTGTTCGCGGTGCTGCCCGAGGCGAAGGCGCGCGGCTTCAAGCCCGGCCGCTTCTCGTTCAACGTCAAGGGGGGGCGCTGCGAGACCTGCCAGGGGGACGGCGTCATCGCCGTGGAGATGCACTTCCTGCCCGACGTCTACGTGACCTGCGAGGAGTGCAAGGGGCGGCGCTACAACCGCGAGACGCTCGAGATCAAGTACCGCGGCAAGTCGATCGCCGACGTGCTCGACCTGACCGTCGACCAGGCGCTCGAACTGCTCGAGAACTTCCCGGCCATCGCCAACAAGCTGCGCACGCTCGCCGAGGTGGGTCTCGGCTACATCACGCTCGGCCAGTCGGCGACCACGCTCAGCGGCGGCGAGGCGCAGCGGGTCAAGCTGGCGCGCGAACTGTCGCGCCGGGGCACCGGGAAGACGCTCTACATCCTCGACGAACCAACCACCGGGCTGCACTTCGAAGACACCCGCAAGCTGCTCGACGTGCTCGGCCGGCTGGTGGACCAGGGGAACACCGTTGTCGTGATCGAGCACAACCTGGACGTGATAAAGTGCGCCGACCACATCGTGGACCTCGGGCCCGAAGGAGGAGCCGACGGGGGGCGCGTGGTCGCCGTGGGAACCCCCGAGGCCGTCGCGGGTGTGCGACAATCTCACACCGGACGGTTCCTCAGGGAGCTGTTCGACCGCCGGCCCCACGCGGGGGCGCAGCGGTGTGCCGGCTGAGATGTGGCTAGACAGCCACACTTCGGAGGCGGGACGGTGTGGCGGTCGAGCCACAGGCAGCTCGTCCGCCGGACTGGCTGAAGCCGGGTGTGAGGCTTTAACTCCTTATCTATCAGCAGCTACCAGCCTTTTCCCCAGGCACTGCGACGCGAACGGCACACCGGTATGGTGATTGCTGAGGTACGGCCGGCCACGGCGGCGGCGTGTTGGCGCGTATGAGACGCTAATGGACCCACAACGGACGCTTCGACGGCAGGTTTCCTGCGCCGGGATTGGCCTCCACTCCGGCAACAAGGTTACCCTTTCCCTCAAACCCGCTCCCGCCAATTCGGGTATCCGGTTCCGTCGCTCCGACCTCGGGGGGCTCGAGATTCCGGCGACGGTCGACTACCTCGCCGGCATCCACTACGCGACCGGGCTGGCCTCCAAGCGAGGCGGGGTCGAGACGGTGGAGCACCTGCTGGCGGCGCTGGTCGGCCTGGGGGTGGACAACGCCATTGTCGAGCTGAACCATCCCGAGGTGCCGATCATGGACGGCAGCGCGGCGCCGTTCGTGTACCTGGTGCAGGAGGCGGGGATCAAGGTGTTGCCCGCGCCGCGGCAGGTGCTGCGGGTCACGCGCCCGGTCGAGCTGGCGCGCGGTGACAAGCGGATGGCCGTCTATCCCTGCGACCACTTCCGGGTGACCTACTCGATCAGCTTCGATCACCCGTTGCTGCGGCACCAGGCGCGCACCGTGAGCCTGCTGGGCGACGCCTTCACCGAGGAGATCGCGCCGGCGCGGACGTTCGGCTTCCTGAAGGAGGTCGAGATGCTGCGCCAGAACGGCCTCGCGCTGGGCGGGTCGCTCGAGAACGCGATTGTCATCGGCGAGACCGGCGTCCTCAACAACCCGCTGCGGTTCGAGGACGAGTTCGTGCGCCACAAGATCCTCGACGCGATGGGCGACCTAGCGCTGGTGGGGCACCCGATCCTCGGGCACGTGGTGGCGCACCGGGCGGGCCACGCGCTGCACACGGCCTTTGCGGCGAAGCTGCTCGAGTCGCGGGATGCGTGGGAACTGGCCGAACTGGCGGCGCCGCTCCCGGCGTCGGTGGCGGTCCCGGCAGCCGCGACGGTCAAGAGCGCGATCGCGGGGCGGTAGCAGGCGGGCGCGGCCGCTTCCCCGGCCCGCGCACCGATGTCCCCGGACAACAAAAGGTAGAACGTCGAGGCCGCCAGGCCCCCACGTTCTACCTTTTCCTCTGTACGTCCTGCCTTCCGGGTTCCGCTTCCAGGCTGCCCCTACCGCCGCGCCTTCTTCTTCCCGCCGGCAATCTTCTGCAGGTAGGCCGCGAGGCGCTCGTTTTCGAAACGCACGGTGTTGTGGAAGAGGCTCTCGGCCAGGTAGTCGGCCCGCTCCTCGGGGCTCATCTGGGCGATCAGGTGGCGGATCTCGCCCATCATGTCCTCGTAGGAGCGGTTCAGCTCGCGCTTGACCGTGACCTCCTCGTACAGCGTCTCGATGATGGCAAGCAGGTCGCCGTCGAGCGGGATCTCGGCGCCCGTGGTGGTGGTGATGGTCCGCATGGCTACACCCCGAAGCTCTGGACGGCGGCCGCCTCGTCGGGATGGATCTCGAGGAAGTTGTGGGCGCCGGTCATGGTGAGCATCGTCACCACGCGCTTCTGAACGCCCGAGAGCTTGAGCCGCCCCCCCGCGTGCGTCGCCTGGCGGTAGAGGTCCATCAGGCAGCCGATGCTCGCGCTGTCGATGTAGGTGACGTCGGCGAGGTCGATGACGACCTTCTTCTCGCCGGCGGCAAACAGCGACGCGACCGCCTGCGAGAAATCGGAGAGGATCGGGTACATCAGGCGGGTTTCGCCCACGCGTACCACCGCCACGTCCCCCGTGCGGCTAGTCGTCAGGTTCATGGAACTGCTCCGATTCGTGGCCCGGCCCGGCGCCGGTGCCCCCGTTGCCCTTCGTCCGTGCCGGCCGGCTCGACTCGGCGCGCATGCGCCGGATGCGCCGCGCCAGCTCGCGGCGGCCGCGGTTGATCCGCGACTTCACGGTCCCCTCGGGGAGGTGCAGCCGCTCGGCAATCTCCTGGTACGACAGCTCGTGGATGTCGCGCAGCAGCACGGCGGTCCGCAGCGCGGCGGGCAGCCCCTGCAGCGCCTGCCGCAGCTCCGCGGCGAGGTCGCGGTTCTCGAGCGTCTTCAGCGGGCTCGCGGTCCGCGAGACGGCCGTCGTTTCCTCCGAGCGCAGCTCCCGGTCGATGAGCTGCCGCTCGCGCCGGACGCTTCGGTAGTAGTCGATGCAAAGGTTGCGGCTGACGCTGATGAGCCAGGTCTGGAAGTTCGCGCGCCGGTCGAAGGTCTCGAGCGAGCGGAAGATCTTGAGGAAGATGTCCTGGGTCAGATCCTCGGCCTGCTCGTGGCTGCCGACGAACTTGTAGGCGACGTTGAACACCTTGCGCCAGTGCTGCCGGACGACGGTTTCCCAGGCCGCCTGGTCGCCCAGCAGGCAGCGCTCGATCAGCGTGTCGATCGACGGCGGTTCGGCTGGCAGGAGGTTGGCCGTCATGTGGCGGAGGGGCGGGAAAGCGGATGATAGCAAAGCGATTTTCGGGATGTCAAACCGAGATCGCTCGGGTACAATGCGCCGACGTGACCATCGCGACCGCGGGGTTCACCCGCGACGCCGCCGCGGGCCTCTCCTGCTCGGGCGTTCCCCTCGACACGATTATCGCGCGCGTCGGCACGCCTGCCTACGTCTACAGCGCCGCGCTGATCCGCCAGGCCTGGCGGCGCCTCGATCGCGCCTTCGCCCCGGTCCCCCACGCGCTGCACTACGCGCTGAAGGCGAACTCGACGCTCGCGCTGCTGCGCCTGCTGCGTGCCGAGGGGGCATGCGCCGACGCCAACTCGGCGGGCGAGATCGAAGTCGCCCTGCGGGCCGGGTTCACCCCCGATCAGATCGTCTTCACGGGTGTCGGCAAGTCTGATTCCGAGCTGCGGCGGGCGGTGTCGCTCGGGGTGCACGCGATCAACGCCGAGTCGCCCGGCGAAATCGACCGCATCGAGGCGATCGCCCGCGACGCCGGGACGAGGGCGCGCGTGGCCGTGCGCGTGAACCCGGACATCGACGCCGGGACGCACCATCACATTTCCACCGGGCGCCGCCACGACAAGTTCGGCGTGCCGATCGAGCTGGCGCCGGCGCTGTATCGCGACATGGCCAGGAAGCCGGCCCTCGTCTTGGTCGGCGTGCACGTCCACGTGGGGTCGCAGATCACCGATCTCGCCCCGCTGCGCCGCGCCGCCGAGTCGGTGGTCGGCCTGGCGCGGGCGCTGCGCGCCGAGGGGATCGCCCTCGAGCACGTGGATCTCGGCGGCGGCCTCGGCATCCCGTACGACGACTCCCCCGTCGCGACCATCGAGCAGTACGCTCACGCGCTCGTGCCGATCGTCCGCTCGAGCGGCGTGACCCTGCTGCTCGAGCCCGGACGGGTGGTCGTCGGAGCGGCGGGGGTGCTGGTGGCCGCGGTGGTGGACATCAAGGCCTCGGGCGACAGGACGTTTGTCGTCCTCGACGCGGGGATGACCGAACTGCTGCGCCCCGCCCTCTACGGTGCCTACCACCGGATCGAGGCGGTGCGGCCGCGCGCCGGTGCGCGGCGGCGCTACGAGGTCGTCGGCCCCCTGTGCGAGTCGAGCGACGTCGTGGGCCGCGACCGCGAGCTGCCGCCCCTCGAGGTGGGCGACCTGGTCGCCATCCTCGACGCCGGCGCGTACGGGTCGGCCATGTCGTTCACCTACAACCGCCGGCCGCTGGCCGCCGAAGTGCTGGTCGAAGACGACGGCTGGCGGGTGATTCGCCGGCGCTCGACGGTGGACGACCTGCTGGCGCTGGAGGTGGACGGCGAGTAGGTCGAAGCAGGAGAGCGACGGGGAGAGCGGAAGGCGGGGAAGGATGCTGATCGCGTTCGAGGGGATCGACCAGAGCGGCAAGGAAACGCAGGCACGGCTGCTCGGCGAGCGGTTGTCGTCAACCGGGCGCACGGTCCTGATGATCTCGTTTCCCGACTACGCCACGCCAATCGGCACCGAGCTGCACCGCGCGCTGCACGGCGAGCGCCAGTACGGCCCCGACGTCATCCAGCTGCTGATGATCGCCAATCGCTACGAGCGCAAGCCGGCCATCGCCGCCGCGCTCGACCGCGGCGCCGTGGTGATTGCCGATCGCTACCTCGCCTCCAGCGTCGCCTACGGCGAGGCACAGGGGCTCGACCCCGCCTGGCTGTTCGAGGCCCAGCGGCACCTGCCGCAGCCCGATCTCACCGTGATGATCGACATCTCGCCGGCGACGGCGGTCGCCCGCAAGCAGGCGGGCCGCGACCGCTTCGAGCAGGACCTCCCGATGCTCGAGCGGGTGCGCGCGAGCTACCGCCGCCAGGCGGCCGCACCCGGCTGGGTGGCCATCGGCGGCGAGCGCGCCGTGACGGAGGTGGCGGCCGAGGTGGCTACGATTGTCGAGCGTGCGCTCGCGCGGCGGTGATCGCCCGAACCTCCCTCGCTCCCATCCCCTTCAAGACCTCGGCGCAGGCCCGCAGCGTGGCCCCGGTCGTCGCCACGTCGTCAACCAGGACCACGACCGCTCCCTTCAACAGCGAACGGGTGCGCCGCGCGGCACGCCAGGCGGGGCGGAACGCGCCGCGCACGTTGCGGTGACGCCGCGCGGCGGGCAGGCCGAACTGCGCGCGGGTTGACCGGCGTCGGACGAGCGCACGGCACACCGGAACTCCCAGGCCGGCCGCCAAGGCCTCGGCCTGGTTGAACCCGCGCTGCGAGCGTCGCCGCCAGTGCAGCGGCACCGGCAGGGCCACCGACGCCCCCTCGAGCACCTCGGGCGCGCGCTCGCGCATCAGGGCCGCCAGGAGGGGCGCCAGCGATTCGCGGCCATCGTACTTCAGCGCGCGCAGCAGCTGGCGCAGCGCGCCCGCGTACTCGCCCGCCGCCCGCGCCACGGCCACCGGGCCGGCCGGCGTGCGCCGGCATCGCCTGCACAGCACGTCAGGGCCCGCGACGAGCACCTGCTGCGGCTCGCGATCGAAGGTGACCGGAACTGAAGCTGGCCGCCAGGCCGGCCGCCAGCAGTTTGCCAACGAATCGCCGCAGCGGTGGCACAGCGGCGGGGTGGGAGGAAGGATCGAACGCCAGCAGGGTTCGCACACCGGCCCGCGCGTGGGCGCGTCGAGCGGCAGGCCGCACCCGAGGCACCGAGGGGCCAGCACGGCCGCGACGATCCCGTCGGCAGCCCGGCGGCTAGATCTCCACGCGAGCCGCGCTGCCCCAGAGGCGTTCCAGCGCATAGAACTCGCGCCGCGCGCTGCTGAAGACGTGGACGATGAAGTCGAAGTAGTCGAGCAGGATCCACTCCGCGCGGTCGAACCCCTCGATGTGCGACGGGCGCAGCCCCTCGTGCCGCAGCCGCTCCTCCACCGCCTCGGCGATCGCCTGCACCTGCCTGGGGTTCGAGCCCGAGCAGATCACGAAGAAGTCGGTGAAGCTCGCCAGCGGCCGCAGGTCGAGCAGCGCGACATCGATCGCCTTCTTGTCACGCGCGGCCTCGATGGCCCGTTCAACCGGTGAAGGCAGCCCCTCCGCCGTGGTGGCGCTCCTGCTCTCGCGTGTCGTCATGCAAGCTGTCGTCCAGGGGTCGTGGGTTCGGGTCGGTACAGCCCGTGCCGGCCGATGTACTCCTCGACGCAGCGGGGAACCAGCCCCTCCAGGTCGAGGCCCCGCGCCAGGCGGTCGCGTACCGACGTGGACGAAACGTCAGGGGTCGTCGCCGGAACCAGCACGATCTGGCCGGCTTTCGGCGGGCCGGCCGCGGCAGCGCCGGGCGCCACCAGACGCGGCGCCAGGTCGGGCACCTGCGAGCCGATCAGCCCGATCGCGTGGCCCGGGCGCGCGATGACGACGAAGCACGCCAGGTCGAGCACCGCCGGGTACTCGTGCCAGGCGGCAATTTCCGCCACGGCATCGCTGCCGAGGATGAAGAACAACTGCGACGGGTCGTAGCCGAGGGCGTGCAGCCGCCTCAGCGTGTCGGCCGTGAACGACGGGCCGGGCCGGCCGAGCTCGAGATCGCACGCCTCGAACCGCGCATCGTCGGCCACCGCGAGCGCCACCATCGCAAACCGGTGGAACGCCGAGACGCGAGGCGCCTCAGGCCGGTGAGGGGGGTGGTGCGACGGAACGAACAGTACGCGGGGGAGCCCCAGCGCGTCGGCGGCGGCCGCCGCCGCGGCAAGGTGCCCCAGGTGGATGGGGTCGAAAGTCCCCCCCATGACGCCGGCGGGCCTGCCGGCACTTGCCGTGCCGGTCCAGCTCACGGCTCGTCTCCCTGGCCAACCGCCTGGTGCGCCGCCGCCAGCGGTCCGCCGCGTGCCGCCACCATCTGCCAGGCGGCCTCGAGCATCTCGCGGACGCCCTTGCCCGTGACGCCCGACAGGGGGTACACCGGCAGGTCGAGTGACGCGGCCGCCGCGCGCAGCGACTCGAGCCGTTGGGGCTCGTCGAGCGCGTCGATCTTGGTCGCGGCCACAAGCTGGGGCCGGTCGAGGAGCGGCGCGTGGAACAGGTCCAGCTCGCGCCGGATGACGGTGAGGTCGCGCGCCGGATCGCGGCCCGAGGCGGACGAGACGTCCACCACGTGGACCAGCACCTTCGTGCGTTCGACGTGCCGCAGGAACTGATACCCCAGGCCGGCGCCGCGGTGGGCCCCCTCGATCAGCCCCGGGACGTCGGCCACCACGAAGCTGCGGTCGTCCGACAGCTGCACGACGCCGAGGTTGGGCGTCAGCGTCGTGAACGGGTAGTCGGCAATCTTCGGGCGCGCGGCCGAGATGCGCGCAATGAGCGTGGACGTGCCCGCGTTCGGGTACCCGACCAGTCCGACATCGGCCAGCAGCTTCAGCTGCAGGTGCAGCAGCCAGGTCTCGCCGGGCTCGCCCGGCTCCGCGCGCCTGGGCGCCCGGTTGGTCGAGGTGGCAAACCGGGCGTTGCCCCGGCCCCCGCGGCCGCCGCGCGCCACCAGCACCCGGGCCCCCTCGTGGTCGAGGTCGGCCACCAGCTCCTGCTCGCCGCCGTCGATCGGCGACCGGAACACGACCGTTCCAATCGGCACCTCGATGACCAGCTCCGCGCCGTCGCGGCCGGTCTTGTTCGAGCCTTCGCCGTGCGCGCCGCGGGGCGCGTGGAACTCCGGGTGGAAGCGGAACTTGACGAGCGTGTTGAGGTGAGGGCTGGCCGCGAGGTACACCGAGCCGCCATGGCCGCCGTCGCCGCCGTTGGGGCCGCCGCGGGGCACGAACTTCTCGCGGCGGAAGCTGACCGCGCCCCGGCCCCCGGCGCCGGCCGAAACCCGGATGTCAACCTCGTCGACGAACATGATGCAGGGGGCGGGAACCGACAAGGTGACGACCTCCACGTCCGCGCGAGCCCGCGGACACGGATGGCGTCACCTTCTCTCGGCCGTCTACTCGATCGGCAGGACGCTGATCTTGCGGCCGTGCTCGCCGTGATCCGAGAACTTCACGCGGCCGGTGATCTTCGCAAACAGCGTGTCGTCCTTCCCCAGGCCGACGTTCAGGCCCGGCTGGAAGCGGCGGCCGCGCTGCCGGACGAGGATCGATCCGCCGGTCACGATGTTGCCGTCGAACCGCTTGACGCCCAGGCGCTGCGCGTTGCTGTCGCGCCCGTTGCGCGAGCTGCCCTGTCCTTTCTTGTGTGCCATTACACTATTTCCTTCACGGTCACGCGGGTGTAGGTGCTGCGGTGTCCCTTGGTCCGGCGCATGCCCTTCCGGCGCTTCTTCTTGAAGACGCGGATCTTCGGGCCGCGCGCCACGCCGTCCACCACCGCCACGACGCGGGCACCCGCCACGAAGGGCGCCCCGGCCACCAGCTCGCCGCCGTCGCGCTCGACCAACAGCACCTGGTCGAAGGTGACCTCGGAACCGGCCTCGCCGTCGAGGCGATCGACCACCACCGACTCGCCCGGCACCATCTTCACCTGGTGTCCGCCGCACTGAACAATCGCGTACACGCCTGTATCTCCTGTCGGTTTCGCGGCCGGGCAGGCCCCTGCCGCAGCATCCCGGGCACCGGGAAACATCTAAATTAGCATGGGAGGGAGCGGACGATCCAGCACCACGTGGGGAGTTGCCGCGGCACGCGGCGGCACCAGCGGCTCTCAGCACTATTTCAGGAGCACCCTGCTCCCCTTGATCTTCTGGCTGCTGAGTGTCCCCAGGAAGCCTGGGATGAGGCGGTCCATCAGCTCGAAGTACGACGACAGCGGCGGGGTGTCCTGCTGCGGATTGTAGAGGACCTCCTCGCGGAAGGTCTCCGAGTAGAGGGGCGTGCCGGTGCGGCCGTCGATGAAGATGAACTTCGGCCGCAGGATGAACCCTTTCCGCTCCATGTAGGTGCGCGTCGGCGATACCGAGCGCCGCCCGTAGGCGTCCACGACCTCGCGCTCGCGCTGGACGAACCCGGCGCGCTGGTGCGGCGTGAACAGAATCGTCCCGGTGACGATCAGCGGGTTCTGGTACTCCTCGCCCAGCTTCCTCCAGAAGGCCGCGTTCGCGAAGACGTGGTCGTAGGCCTCGAGATCCTTCTCGTCGTTGATCTCCTTCGGGTCTTTCGGCGGCTCCGCACCGTTGGCCGGCGTCGTCGCCTCGTCGGCACCCGGCTGCTCAGAGGCCAGCTCGGTCAGCGCCACGAACTCGGCGACGATCACGCGCAGGTTCGACTTGGTCCGCAGCTGGCTCCGAAGCAGGCGCACGGTCTCGGTGTTCGCGTCCACCTCGTCGGTGCCGCCGGCGATGAAACCAGCCACCAGGACGCGCTGGAAGGGCGTCACGTCCAGCTTCGGCTGGATCGGCGTCTCGATCGCGATCTCGTAGTAGTTGGTGCAGCCGGCACCCGAGACGGCGAGGCTAGCGAGCAGCGCGAGCGCCCGTGCGGTCATTGATTTCCTTGAAGAACTCGTAGTTCTGACGGATGAACGTGCTCTTGGGGTCGAGCTCCACCGCCTTCTCGTACGCCTCGCGCGCCTTCTCGAACTCTCCCTCGTGCTCGTAGGCGATGGCGAGGTTGTTGTACGCCGCCGCGTAGGTGGGATCGAGCTTGATCGCCTTTTCCCAGCGGAAGAGCGCCTCTTTCCAGAGGCCCTTCTGCGCCACGGCAATGCCGAACTCGACCTGCGCGCGCGCCTCGCTCCTCGAGTCGGCCCGAAGGGCCGGTGCCAGCGCGACGCCGACGATGAACAGGGTCGCCAGGGCTGTTCGCATGAGGGTCGGGACCGCTTCAACTATAGCCCGTCGTCCGGGGGTTCGCAAACGGCGCGTCCGGGACGCCGGCAGGAACAAGATACAGGTTCAGAAGGGATACAGCAAAGGCAGTACCACCGGTCTTTCCCACGCCGGGTGGGCGCCGGGGACGCAGTGAGGGTTGGCTGCCCTGTATTGCTCCGCATCCCCGTCCCCCATTCGACGTTTTCCGTACGCCGGCATAGCCCGAGCCTTCGGCCTTGCGTCGCGTCCCGGTGGATCCTATAGTTGAGGTCTCAGGTCTGGGCGCCCGCAGGCTCCTGCCATCCTTCCTCTGCCCGACACGGGAGGATGCGATGCCGAGCCTGGCCGACACGGTTGCGCTTTCTTTCTGGTCGCTGGCCGCCCGCCGCCGCAACGGTCCACCTTTCCATCCGCTCTCGGTTCTTGGCGCCACCCGGGCCGGGGACGATCCACCCGATTCGCTTCCGGCCATGCTGGCGTGTGCAGGCGCCGGCGCACCCGAGTGGTCGGCTCGTGACCTGGGCGAGCAGGCGCGGGCGGCACTCGAGCGCGCCGCGGCGGCTGGGATTGACCCGGTACCGTGGGGCGACATCCGCTACCCGTCGCTGCTCGCCGCGATACCTGACCCGCCCGTCATGCTGTGGGTCAGGGGCGATGCAAGCTGCCTCGCCAGGCCTGCGGTGGCCATCGTCGGTTCGCGGGCGGCGTCCGAGTACGGGCTCGAGGCCGCGTCCCGGCTGGCCGGCGAGCTGTCGGCGGCCGGGATGCTCATCGTCAGCGGCCTCGCGCGCGGGGTCGATTCCGCGGCTCACCGCGGAGCCCTCGGCGCCGACGGCGTCACCGTTGCGGTACTGGGATCGGGCGTTGACGTCATCTACCCGGCCGAGCACGCTGGCCTCGCGACGGCCATCGCCGGGTGCGGGGCCGTCGTATCCGAGTACCCGCCGGGCACGCCGCCCTTGAAGCAGTACTTTCCCTCGCGCAACCGCATCATCAGCGGCCTCTGCCTCGGGGTCGTGGTGATCGAGGCGGCCGAGCGCAGCGGATCGCTGATCACGGCGGACTGCGCCCTCCAGCAGGGGCGCGAGGTGATGGCGGTTCCCGGAAACATCCTGTCGGGGCGCTTCAGGGGCTCGCACGCGCTGCTGCGCGACGGCGCGGCTGTTGTAGACGGGGCATCGGACGTGCTTGCCGAGCTGGGCCGGAGCAGTCTGCTCACGCTGCCGCGCGAAGGCTCGGGCAGCGAGCCCTCGCGCGACCCGGTGCTGGCGGCGATGTCGGCCGGCGAGGCGTACGACCTCGACGCGCTGGCGCGTGGAACGGGCCTCGCGCCGCCGGCGCTTCTGCCGCGCCTGCTCGAACTCGAGCTGCGCGGGAGGCTCAGGCGCGTCGGCGGCGGCCGGTTCATGCGTGCTCGGTGAACGTGCTAACGTAGGAGCCAACGTCGCAAGAGGTGGCATGGCGAAGTCTTTGGTGATTGTCGAGTCGCCGGCGAAGGTCAAGGCGTTATCGCGGTTCCTGGGTCCCGACTACCGCGTCGAGGCCAGCTTCGGCCACGTCCGCGATCTGCCCGAGAGCGCCGAGGAAGTGCCCGCGGAGGCGAAGAAGCTGCTGGGCCCCGACAGCACCCTCGGCGTGGACGTGAAGAACGACTTCAAGCCGTTCTACGTGATCCCTTCGTCGAAGAAGCGGCACGTGCAGACGCTCAAGCAGGCCCTCAAGGAGGCGTCGCAGGTGCTGCTCGCGACCGACCCCGACCGTGAGGGCGAGTCGATCAGCTGGCACCTCAAGGAGGTCCTGAAGCCGCGCGTCCCCGCGCGCCGGATCACGTTCCACGAGATCACGCGCGAGGCGGTCCGCCGCGCGGTCGAGGAGGCGCACGACATCGACGAAAACCTCGTCCGTGCGCAGGAGAGCCGGCGCATCCTCGATCGGCTTTTCGGCTACACGCTGTCGCCCGTCCTCTGGAGGAAGGTGCGCACGGGGCTGAGCGCGGGGCGCGTGCAGAGCGTGGCCGTGCGGCTGCTGGTCGAGCGCGAGGAGGCGCGCCGTGGCTTCCGGGCGAGCACGTACTGGGACATCGAGGCGAAGCTGGCCGCCGAGGGGCGCGAGTTCACCGCCGCGCTCGTGCGTGTCGGCGACGAGCGGGTGGCCGCCGGGCGCGACTTCGACCCGAACACGGGTGCGCTTGCCTCGCGCGGCGTCCGTCACCTGGACGAGGTGTCCGCCGAACGGATCGCCAAGGCGCTGCGGGCGAACCTGCCGTGGCAGGTGACCAGCGTCGAGGTTCGCCCCGGCACCGAGCGGCCGGCCCCGCCGTTCACCACCTCGACGCTGACGCAGGAGGCCAGCCGAAAGCTCGGGTTCTCGACCAGCCGCACCATGCGGATTGCCCAGCGGCTGAAGGACGGCGTCGAACTGCCCGACGGCACGATCGAGGGGATCATCACCTACCACCGCACCGACTCGACCACCCTCAGCGAGAAGGCGCTGGAGGAATCGGGGCGCGCGATCCGGAAGATGTTCGGCGGCGAGTACTACCAGGGGCCACGGCGGTACCAGACGCAGGTCCGCAACGCGCAGGAGGCCCACGAGGCCATCAGGCCCACCGACTTCACCCTCACGCCGCAGCAGCTCGCGGACGTCCTCGAGCCCGACGAACTCCGCCTCTACGACCTGATCTGGAAGCGGACGATGGCGTCGCAGATGCCCGACGCCCGGGTGCTGAAGACGACGGTGGAATTCACCGGGCGCGGGCCCGACGGCGAACCGTGCGTGCTGACGGTCAGCGGCAAGGCGATCGAGTTCGCGGGGTTCCGCCGCGCGTACGTGGAGGGGAGCGACGACCCCGACAGCGAGCTCGAGGCGCAGGAAACCATCCTGCCCGCCTTCAAGGAAGGCGACCTGGTGGCGGCGCCCGGATGGACGGGCGCGAAGGCGGCGGCGAGCGTCATCGACATCGATCCGAAGCGCCACGAAACCACGCCGCCGCCGCGCTACACGGAAGCCTCGCTGATCAAGAAGCTCGAGGAGGAGGGGATTGGCCGCCCATCCACCTACGAGCCGACCATCGAGACGATTCTCAGGCGCGGCTATGTCTTCAGGCAGGGACGCGCGCTCGTGCCCAGCTTCACCGCCTTCGCGGTGACCCGGCTGCTCCGCGACCACTTCGGCGACT